>JAHENP010000184.1 GCA_018609965.1 Haloferacaceae archaeon | reverse complement strand
TGTAGACGAACGGCGCCGCCAGCAGGCCGACGAGGACCGCGGCGGCCGTCACCGTCACCACGAACGCGACCAGTCCGAATGCGAACCGAGCGAACGCCAGCCCGACGCTCGTCCAGGTCGTCGGCTCGGCTAGAAACCGCCGGAGCGCGTCGACGAACCCCTCGTCGTCGCGACGGAACGCCGGGCGGAACGCCGGCGGCACCGACACATCCTGGTCGACGAGCAGATTCGCGAGCTTCGCCTCGAACCCCGCGACGGCGGTCGCACCGAGCAGTGTCACGAGGAGAATCGGCACCCCGACCCACGTCACCGCCAGCCCGAGCCCGACCGAGCCACCGACCGTCAGGCCGACGAAGTACGCCAACCCCAACGGGAAGGCGACCAGGAGGTACGCGAGTCGCTTGTACGTCCGTGCGCGGAACGGCGCCGCGAAGAACGACGTCACCGCGCGTTCGACCGTCGTGGACCGTCTGTTGCTGGTCACACTCTGTTCGACGGACGGGACTGGTGTAGCTCCCCTCGCTCACAGTCGACACGCCGCCAACGCTCGCCGTCTGTGATACCAGACACGCACTCTCCACGCCGACATCTGCACTCACACGCCACCAGTGTCTGTATAGTTAGCCTCTCCGGCCCGGAGCAGTCACCCACAGCCAGTCGTCAGCCGTCCGAGTCGGCGGCGTCCCAGCAGACCGCCGCCTCCACGACCGCCGCTGCCGTGTTGATGTCGAACTCGGCGTTGTCGACGACCGCGTCGATCCCACCGCCGGTGAGCCCGCCGTTCGGGAGCGGGAGCGTCTCACCGGCCGAGTCGGGAGCGAGCGCACTCCCCACCACCGTCTCGACGAGCGTCGACCCGTCGGTGTCGGCCTCTGCCCCCAGCGCGGCCCGGAAGCCGTCGCTGACAGTGGCGTCGAGCACAATCGCCTCCTGGGCCGTGCCGTCGGCCGCACCGCTCAACAACGCACGGAGGTACGCCCCGACGGCGTCGGTGACGACCGTCTCGACGGACTCTCGGCGCTGGGCCGCGACCCGTTCGGCTAACCCGACCGCGACTGGACTCACCGCGACCCGTTGCTCGGACGCCGACACCGTCTCGCTCGTGTCGTCCCGAGCGTCGCCGTGCGTGTCTGTCTCGGTCGAACCAGACGAGTCTGTCTCGGCTGAGTCGGACACATCTGCGCCAGTTGAAGCCGTGTCCGTCGAACGGGACCTCCCCGCGTCGGTCGCGACGGCTGTCTCCGTGTCGCTCGAACCCGACTCTGTCGTCCGTCCGAGATCCGGGTCGTAGCTCGCGTGGAGACGCTCACTCAGGGCGTCGAGATCGAGACCCTCGCGTTCGAGATCGACCCGACCCCCTCGCGGGCTGGGGAGCGTCGGCACCACGCCCTGGTACCCTCCGTCGTCGTCGGTCCGCAACACCGACTGCGTGGTCCAGGGCGGCATCTGCCAACTGTGACCGTCGTACAGCTCGAACAGTTCGTCGCTGTTGCCGGCCCACACCATGCTGTCGAGATAGTTGTACTTCCCGCTGGCGCCCCGCTCGTGGACGATCACCGTGTGTCGCGGCGCGAGTTTGTCGACGACCGCCTCCAGTGCCGCCGGCGCCGGGTGGTTCGCCAGCTCGGTACTGTGGAGCGTACAGTCGGCGTCGTCGCGTGGCGTCCCCCCGGAGCCGATCACCTGGTAGACACAGGCGTTCGGGTTGTTGGCGAGCGTGTCGAACAACGTCCCACTGGACTGCTCGGTGGGCACGTCCGGCCCGGCGACGGTGATCTCGCCCGGACCGAGACACATCCCCGGGCTGTCGAACACCGGGACACACTCCACCGCCGAGTCGGTCGGTGCCGCCGTCTCGACGCCGCTGGGGTCGCTCCCGTCGCCGATCACCTCACTCCCGCCGTCCGTCGCCGTCGCTCCCGCGCCGTACAACTGCCGGTAAAGCCGTGCGGTGTGGCCGACGACACGGACCGGCACCTGGAGGCCGAACCCGTTGGCCGCCTGGTCGAGGAGCCGCGCGAGGTGGGCGCCCGTGAGCCCGTTGGCGGTGACGAGCGTCGGCGCACCCGCGCTGGCGCGTTCGAGTGTGGTCGCGACCACGTCCGTGAGCGTCTCCGAGACGCCTGTCGCGGTCGCGGTTGTCAGAAACAGTGCGTCGACCTGCGGGAGCTCCTCAATCGGGAGCCCGGGCGTGCCGCCGGCGTCCCGGAGCGTCCAGTCGCCCGTGACGAGACAGAGCCGTTCGTCGTCGCCGTCGCTGATCCGCACGAGGAACCCGACGGCACCCGGGGCGTGGCCTGCCGGAACCGGCCGGAGTTCGATCCACTCGGAGAGACGAGTCCAGCCGTCGACTGCCCGAACTGCGTCGGCGGTCGATCTGTCGCGTTCGTCGTCACCGGTCGACCCGTTGCGCCCGGCGTCACCGGCCGACCCACTGCGTTCGCTGTCGGTCTCACCGGACCGCTGTGCCGCCGCGACATCGAGCACGTCACCCAACACTGCGGCGGTGTCCGGACTGGTGTACACCGTTGGATCGGCGTTCTCCCGACGGCGTGCGACCGCCCGAACGTCTTCGAGCGTGTCGTAGTGGTCGGAGTGTGCGTGTGACAGACAGGTGCCGAGGAACACGTCGTCGTCCGCCAGGAGGTCGTCGAGGGTGACGCCGTCGCCGGCGTCGAAGAGGAGACACTGCGTGGGCTCACCCAACACGTCGACACACAGCAGTACCGACTCGTTGCGGCTGCGTGGGTTCGCCCGTCGAAATGCGATTCGCACGGGTGTACTACTCTCTTGCAGTCGAATAGCTCTTATGATTGTTCACACCGAAAGCGTGAGTAAACTTGTTGGTTCCAGTGTAGCAGAAGGGAACGGTCGTACCCCGACTTTTGTTGGAGTCCTGCTCCCGACAGGCTTTTGATCTATCAGACATCCCTAACGAAACGTTGCAACCTGTCGACTCGGCAAGCGTTATTTGGCTCCTCCCGGTGGTGGTCGGCGCCGGGATCGCAGTCACGGTCGCAGCCACGACGCTCCGTCGCGGACGCGAGGGGGCGTACACGGAACTCACCCGTCCGTACGCCACGGTGGCGGCCGCGTTCGGCCTCGGCGCGTCGGTACACGCGTCGCTCCGGGTGGCCGAGACGACGGCGACCGGCGAGTGGATCACGTTGTATCTCGTCTTCGTCCCGTGGACGGTGTTTGTGGCGCGGTACGCGGGGTACGCCGGCTACGTGACGAGCCGCCGACAGTTCGGACTCGTCGCCGCCACGCTCGTCTCGTTGGCCGTCGAGTTGACGCTGGGTTTCGAGGGGCTCGCCGGCGTCTCGGTGCCGTTGGACGACCAAATCGAGATACTGTCGTCGTTTCTCACGCTGTCGTTGCTCGCGGTGGCGATGAGTGTGACGGCACTTGTTGGGGTGGCGACGTACCGACACGACCGGCTGTCGGCCGCGAGTGCAGTCGTCGTCGCCTGGCCGTTTCTCCACCCGGTCGCGACGATTCAACTCACTCGGCCGTCGACGCCGACGGCGAACACCGTGTTGCTGGCCGGATTGTTCCTGGGGACTCCGGTCGTTCTCGCCGTCGGGGTGGGTCGGTACGATCTCGTCGACTACCCGGCGGCGGTCAACACGGCCGGCGAACGGGCCGTCTTCGCGGACGCGGCCGCGGCGGTGGCCGTCGTCGACACCGACGGCCGGATCGTCCGGAGCAACGCCGCCGCGCGGGCGACGTTCGGTGACGTGTCGTCGTTGGCCGACGTGACCGACTGCGGGATCGAGACGCTCACAGACCGCGAGACGGTCGCCTGTTGGACAACTGCCGGCCGTCGACAGTTCGATCCGCGGGTGACGCCACTCTACACGGACGGCGGTGCGACACTCGGCCACACGGTGACGTTCGTCGACGTGACCACACGCGAGATTCGGCGGCAACGGCTCTCGGTGCTCAACCGCGTGCTCCGCCACAACGTCCGGAACCAACTCGACGTGATCCGGGCACACGCCGAGGAGGCCGACGCCGCTCCGGCGGTCGACGGTGTCGACCGACTCGACAGACTCGCCGGGGAGATCAGACGCGTCGAGCGGCTCCTCGACCGCGACGGGACGGGTGAACGCCGCGTCTCGCTGGCGACGTTTCTGGAGTCGACCGTTGCGTCGGCCACCGCAGACGCGGCCGCAGACACCACCGTCGCCGCACCCGACGAACGGGTCACGGTCGACGCCGACCTCTGTGAGTACGTCGTCACCAACCTCGTGGAGAACGCGGTCGAACACGGGGAGAGACGGCCGCGTGTCGCCGTCCGCGGTCGCCAGACCGACACCGGCGTCCAGGTCGTCGTCGCCGACGACGGGCCGGGCATCCCCGACTCGGAGCGGGCCGTGATCGAGGCCGGCGAAGAGACCCCGTTGTCCCACGCGACCAGCGTCGGGCTCTGGGGGACACGGTGGGCCGTCGGCGCGATGAACGGCTCGTTGTCGTTCGCCGACAGTGACCTCGGCGGCACCGAGGCGGTCGTTGAACTTCCCGAAGGGTCGTCGGTGGTGGCGGACGCACAGAACGCGGACAGCACGGCGAGAGGAAACGACGACAACAACGACGACGCGATAGCCACACAGAGCGTCACACGAGCCGAGGAGACGACAGCGACACGAGACGAAGCGATACCGGACCCAGCCACGGCCACGAACGCGACAGCCGACACAGATGCGTCCGAGATGCTGTCGGAACAGTCAGCCAGTACGTCGGACCCGGACTGACCGACTGTGGCATCGGTCCGAGTGGTTCGACTCGCGGGTGGTCGACGCGACAACGACCAGCACCAGCGGCGTGTTCCTCCGGCGTAGGCTGACGACCGTCGCGCCGTTCTCGGCGTTGCTGATCGCGCCGTTCGCGTTCTTCCAGAACTTCGGCGTGCTCGTCGTCCCCTGTGCTCACTCCAAGGAGAACGCGGTCCACTCTCGGGGTTGGTCCCGAAATCCGCGGACTCGCAGTTCGCCGTCTGCCGCCGACGCGTCCGGCGGCTCCCGAACCTCGATCCGGCCGTCGACGGCCTGTCCGAGCGTCTGCCCGACCTGTCGGTGGTGTGCGGTCGGATCGAGCGCGAACACGCCGAACCCGGCGGCGATGTCGACCCGTCCCGCGACCGTCCGGGTGAACCGGAGCAGTGACCGCAACTCGACGTGCATCGCGAGCGACGACAGCCCGACGACACCGGCCCGCACCCGTCCGTCGTCGAGTCGGTCGAACAACGACTCGTACAGCGCGGCGAAACGGGTGGTGATCCCGCCGAGGTCGCTTGGCGCCGCGACCGTCGCCACCTCCTCGTCGTCCCGGTCGGCGCCAGAACAGTCGACGACGCTCGCGATCTCCGGGGAGAACGTCGGCTGGAGTCGACCACAGGCCGTCAACAACGTCTCGGCGCCCGTGTCCGTCGAGACGAACAACGCCCCCTCCGGCTGTGCTGCGGCGGCGGCACTCGCCACCAACGCGACCGCGAGTTCCTCGGCGGCAGTCGACTGCTCGCCGGCGACGAGCACTGTCGACCCCGCTGGAATCGGTTCGACCGGGAGGTCACCGAACGTGTACGGCGCCGCTCCACCCGCCGGCGTGTCACTCATCGCCCCCTCCGGCACCGCCGGGGTCGGTATCACCCTCCGCTCCCCGTCCGTAGAACGCGACGAGATCGGCGGCCACGTCGGCCAGTTCCGAGACGTACGCCCGGTCGTCGTCGTCGAACGTCCGTGGCTCGTCGTCGTACACACACACCGACCCGATCCGGTGGCCGG
>JAHENP010000183.1 GCA_018609965.1 Haloferacaceae archaeon | reverse complement strand
CCTGGGCTGAATCTGATATTATCCGTTTCGTTGGGCGGCTGAACCGCCTCAGTCCAATCATGTACACGGACTCAATTGGGATAAAGGCTCTGTTAGCAGAAACGGGGATGTGTTTTCCGGTTGTCGGATTCATCCCACCCCTAAAGGGGTGGGCTTTCTCCTTGTCACTGCTGTAACGGAGGGCCGAGCGTCCACGGGGACCACCGTGGACGTCGAAACGACAGGGGGGGGGAACTGACTGCGCCGTCTCCGGCGGTCAGAAACCGACCCGTGCGGGGAACACACTGATGTCGGGTACCGACCACCTCGGCGCAGTTGAAACGAGTCCCCGTACCTACCTATCGGTGGAGGCTCGGTGAGCAGACACCGGGTTGACGCCGGAGTCTGCACTCACAGACGCACCCCTGAGTCTGCGTGTGCAGACACACCCGCAAGGCACCGTCTCTGGACACACAGTAGTCGGGGTTAACTGTCCCCCGTCCCCAACAGTGTAGTATGACACCTCGCTCGTCGGAGGCCGGGTGTGTGTCCCCACCCGATTCGGAACCCACCACGCCAGCGCCAGTGCTCCTCGATCGCCGTCCGGACGGGGGGGGTCGCGTGTGACGACCGCAGATCGGACGCCCGGCGGGACGGCCAGCTCTCGGTCGTCGGAGGTGGCAGACGCCGCCGTGGCGTACACCGAGCCCGCGGTCGTGTTCCGCTACGACGGCCGGGAGCCGACCGTCGTCGGCGTCAACGCGGCGCTGGGGGCGGTCGTCGACGGCGTCGACGACAGCCTCCCCGCGTTGCTCGACCGTGTGACCAACCACGACGGGGAGACGCTCGCGGCCGCTGTCGTCGACCCGGAGCGGCTCGACACGGTCGTCCGACTTGCCGACGACGACCGCCGGTTCCTCCCGCGGGTCGTCAGAGCGACCGACGACGGTCTCGGTCACCTGTTGTTCGTCGAACTGCCGACGGCTGTCACTGCCTCCGGGGACACAGGTGGTGACGCGACGGGTGAAGCGACACACACTGCCGACGGTCCGACGAGCGAGACGAGCAACGGGAACCCGACGAGCGGGACGAGTAACACCGACGACGAGGATTCGAACGGCGAGCCGGAGACGAACGACGAGCGTCGAGCAGACGGCGACGAGGACAGAGACGAGGAGCGCGAGGACGCGGCCGCCTCACAGACCGGGAGAGTTCCCACCGACGGCGGGGTGGCGACGCCAGGTGACGACTGTGACGGGGTGGACGACTCGGAAGCGGTGGCACACGTCGTGAGCCACGATCTCAGGAACCCGCTCGACGTGGCCGCCGCCCACCTGGAGTTGGCGCGTGACGAACGCGACGGGGAACACCTCCGGCGGGTCGCGGAGGCACACGAACGGATGGAGCAGATAATCAGAGACGTGTTGACACTGGCGCGTGGCGAACGCGCCATCTCCCCGAGCGAGGGGGTCGACCTGGGCGCGGTCGTGACGGACGCGTGGGACAGCATCGCTGCCGACGACGTGGAGCTGTCCGTGAGCGGTGTGCCGACGGCGACCGCCGACCGGCCGCGCGTCGAGCGGCTCGTCGAGAACCTGTTGCGGAACGCGGTCGACCACGCCGGGCCGGCGCCGACGATCTACGCCGGCGGGCTCCCGGACGACGCCGGCTTCTACGTCGCCGACGACGGCGACGGCGTCCCGACAGACGTTCGCGAGGCGGTGTTCGAGCCGGGGTACACGGAGAGCGGTGACGGCACCGGGCTCGGGCTCGCGATCGTTCGCCGGATCGCCGCCGCTCACGGCTGGAGTGTCAGACTCGCAGACAGCGACACGGGCGGTGCTCGTGTCGAGGTGTGGTTCGACGACCCGCCGGAGGAGACAGCGTGACAGAGGAGTCGACACGCGCCGCGGCCCGCCCGCGACTCGACGCCTGTCCGTACGGAGTGGTGGTCGTCGACGGCGGCGTCGTTCGCGGGATCAACGACGCCGCGGCAACACTGCTGGAGGCAGACACCGACGCCGCGGTCGGTGCCGACATCGAGTCGGTCGCCCCGGTGTCGGTGGAGTCGACACTGCCGGCGTTGTTCGCGGAGGGTGACCCCACCGACCGCCACGGGTTCGAGGAGTACTACCCGGAACTGGAGCGGTGGTTGTCGGTGACGGCCGTTCCGACCGACGACGGCGTCGAGGTGTACCTCGACGACGTGACCGACCGTGTCACCGCCCAACGGGAGACGGACCAACTCCAGACGGAGCTGTCGGACGTGGTCGGCGTGACGGACCTGTTGTCGGCAGTGTTGGAGGAGCTGGTCGACGCCGCCGACCACGAGGCAGTGACCGAGACGATCGTTCGGACGCTCGGTGAACGCGACGAGTACGAGTTCGCGTGGCTGGGTGAACGCCAGCCGGGCACCGACCGGCTCCGGGTCAGCGCGGTCGCGGGCGACACGGGTGATCTGTTCGACCGTGTCGGCGACCACCTCGACGAGGCGCCCGAGCGGACGGCGCTGGCCCGCGACGAGGCGCAGGTGATCCAACCGATCACGGAGTCGGAGGCGGTGCCGTCGGCGGTACGGCAGGCGGCGTTCGCGGACGGCGTCCAGTCGTTCGTCGCCGTCCCGTTGACCTACGGCGGGACCACGTACGGTGTCGTCGGCGTCTACGCGGCCGGGAAAGAGACGTTCTCCGAGCGGGCGCGGGAGGCGTTCGAGACGCTGGGGACGATGGCCGGCTTCGCGATCAACGCCACCCGAAACCAGAACCTGTTGTTCGCCGACACGATCACGGAGTTCACCGTCGACGTGACGGAGCCGGACGCGCCGTTGGTCGCGCTCTCTCGGGAAGTGGACGCAACCTTCGAGATCGCCGGGACGGTCCCGCAGGGACAAGACCGAGTCGTCGCCTACCTCGCCGCGGAGGCGTCCGTCGCGACGGCCGCGAGCGAGGCGCTGACTGACCACGACGCCGTCCACGACGTGCGGGTGGTCTCGGAGACGGAGACCGCGACGCGGCTGGAGGTGACACTCGGCGAGTCGTCGGCGCTCCAGACCGTGACGACGCTGGGTGCGTCCGTCGGGCGGGCGAGCTTCGAGGACGGTCGCGGGCGGATCGGTGTCGAACTCCCCTCCGGTGAGGAGGTGCGGCAGGTGGGGGAGGCGCTCCGCCGGCAGTTCGACGCCGACACGGTGTCGAAGGTGCAACGCGACCGCTCGGTGACGACCGCCGACGACCTCCGCTCGGAGCTGGGCGGGGAACTGACGGAACGCCAGGAGACGGCGCTGCGGACGGCGTATCTCGCGGGTTACTTCGAGTCACCCCGCGACAGCACCGCCGAGGAGGTCGGTGAGGCGTTGGACATCACCGGCTCCACGCTGCTCCACCACCTCCGCACCGGTCAGCGGAAGCTGCTCGACACGTACTTCGACGGCGAGGACGGTCGGCGGGACTGAACCGCGGCTCAGGTCTCTTTCCGTTCGATCTCGGCGAAGTCCTCCATCATCGAGGTGTCCTCGCCGAGCAGTCGGCTCACACGACTCTCCAACCGTTCGGCACGCGCCGCCAGCTGTTGGTACTCCTCGCGGTTCCGTCGTTTCTCGTCGGGGATCTCCGCTTCCAACACCGCGCGTTTCGACTCGGCGCTGAAGAACTTCCCGAGCGTCTCGTACGCGAGCACGCGTCGTTGGTGTTCGACGGCCGCGTGGAGGTCGTCCCGGTTCATCGGCTTACAGAGGTAGTCGTCGAACGGCATCTCGACGACCTCGAACTCCGGGTCGACCGCCGTCACCATGATCACGCGGCCGTCGAAGCCGCGGTCGCGGAGTTCACGCAACACCTCGTCGCCGGACAGCCCCGGCATGTGCCGGTCGAGCAACACGAGATCGACGGTCGACTCCGCGACAGTCTCTAGTGCCTGCTTGCCGGTGTAGGCCGTCTCGGTCTCACAGACGCTCTTGAGCCGGAGGGCGTACGCGTCGGCGACTTCCTTCTCGTCGTCGACGACGAGCGCGCGAATCTCCGCCGACGGGTCGACAGTGACCAGTGCCATCTCGTCGGCCGTAACGGGCACAGCCACCTAACTCCACCGGGGTCGCCCTGACAGTCCAGTCTCGGGTGGTGTCTGCGTATGCAGACGGTGCCGCCACCCGCGACTCCAGATACTGGGCAGGCGGCTACGAGTGGGTAGGGTGTGTTGGACAAACTACGATGTCAGAGAGTGCTGTCAGCCCGCGTGGCGGTATCGAGACGAGCACTCGGCCGAGCGCCGACGTGGCGGCGTCCGGACTCGAGCTACTGAGCGACGACTGTGCACGAGAGATTCTCGCCGTGGTCGCCGAGGAGCCGACGCCCGCTCGCCGCATCTCCGAACGGCTGGATGTCTCACGAACGACAGTGTACCGCCGACTCGACCGGCTGGAGGAGGCCGGGCTGTTGGACGCACAGCTCGCGTACGACCCGGACGGCCACCACCGCAAGGAGTTCCGGCTCGCCGTCGATCAACTCGCCATCACGGTCGACGCCGAGGGCGTCTCCGTCGAGTGTACCGAGAACGACGCGATCTGACGGTGTTGTCGGCTGTGGTGAGGTGATCGCGTTCGTCGGGACGACACAGTACCCCCGTCAGTCGCCGTGACTCAGAACTCCGTGCCCTTGCGTGCCCGGCCACCCTCGTCGAAGTGGTGGCGGTCCTTCTGGACGTTGGTGACGAGGTCTGCCTCACTCGTCGCGTAGGTGGGTTCCTCGTGCCCCCCGGTCAACACCAACTCCAGGTTCGCGGGTTTGTTCTCGATCAGCGCGACGATATCCGCGGGGTCGATCAGACCGCGGTTGGCCGCGTACAGAATCTCGTCGCACACGAGCATGTGGACGCCCGCCTCCGGCGGGGCAGCCAACGGTCTCTGGGTCGTCGGGTCGGCCTCGTCGGCGGCGGCGAGAAGTTCTCTGGCACGATCGAGTCCAGCGTCGGCACGCGCCGCGTGGTCCGTCTCCTGGGTGCCGTCGAGCGAGCCGTGCCAGCCGTAGTGGCCGGAGTTTTCATAGCTGAACCCCGGGAGCGCGGCGATGGCGTTGTACTCGCCGCGAACGTCCTCGACGCTGGCCGCACCGCCTTTCATGAACTGGAGGAGATGCACCCGGTAGCCGTGGCCGGCCGCGCGCAATCCCATCCCCATCGCCGCGGTCGTCTTCCCTTTCCCGTCGCCCCACCACACCTGGACTCGGCCGAACGACTCCGGCGCGGCCGGCGTGATCGGCTGTGGCTCGACGACCCCGTTGCCGCCGTCGTCGGCATCGTCGGTCGCGGTGTGAGTCCGCTCGTCTGTGCGTCCCTTGCCCGTGGTGTCGTTGTCGTCTGTCATGTTGCGTCTGTCCCGAATCGGTCGGTTGTCGGTTTCTCGCGGGTCGCCGGGTCGAACCGTGTCGCCCGCTCGTCGGTGACGACACCGTGTTCGGCGTCCGCGACACTCGTGGGGACGGCCGCGTCCGTCCCCACGTAGCGCGCGTCGAGGCTGGCGTCGACGGCCGCCCGGACACACGCCCGCGCCGCACCACCGACTGCTGTCGCGCTCCCCGCGAACGTCGCCGGCTCACCGTCCGTCGCGGTGCCGACGATCACGGCGTCGCTGGTCGTTCCGGGGAACCCGGTCCGTGCGAGCAACGTTGCCGTCTTCGCCTCGACGACGACCCCGAGTAGGCTCGCGAGCGCCCCCTCGTCGAGTGCGCGGGTCGTCCCGACGAGCACGTTCACCGTGCCGTGCGGCTCTGTGCTGTCGTGGTGCGGGGCTGTGTCGTCGTGGGTCGCTCGGTGGTCGTCGCGGGCCATTTGACGGTCGTCGCGACGCCGCCGCCCGTCGGTCGTCTCGCCCACCGGGAGCGCAGCAGGGTTCGACACACCCGCGGTGGCGACGGCGACCACCGGCTCGGCCCGTGCGCCGCGGGCGTGTTCCATCGCGACCCCCGTGAGCAGCCCCGGCCCGTCGGCGTCGAAGCCGGCCTCCTGCCGGCGCTCGCGGAGGTACGCGTGGAGGTCCGTCCGGTCGAACCCTGCCGGGACGGTGACGTTGTACGCCGCGGGTGCCGTCCGGTACCCCCCGCCGAAACCCGTGGTGAGCCACCGGGTGTCGGGACGGGAGAGTCGCAACACCTCCGCGCGCACCTCAGTCACGAACGGCACGGATCGCCTCCAGTAGTCGGTCGTTCTCGGCCGGGCGCCGCACCGCCACCCGGACGTGGCTGTCCAGTCTGCGGAACGTCGTCGCGTCCCGTACCGCGACACCCCGGTCGCGCAGGGCCGCGACGAACCCCGCCACGTCGCAGTCTGCGTCTTCTGTCCCGTCGCCCGTGTCGACGAGTAGGAACGGGGCCTGCGAGTCGGCGACATCGAACCACTCCGACAACGCCGCCGCGAGCCGGCCACGCTCCCGACGCACCCGTTCGCGCGTCTCCCGGACGAACGCCCGCTGGCGGAGACAGTGGGCGCCGACCGCCAACGCCGGGCTCCCGAGGTTCCACGTCCGGCGACTCCCACGGAGTGCCGTCCGCCGCTTCCCGGTCGCGACGGCGTAGCCGGCTCTGATCCCCGGCAGGCCGTACAGTTTCGTCAGCGCGCGGGCGACGACCACCCCCGGCTCGCCGGCCAACGACGGCCGCTCGGTGAACCCCAGAAACGCCTCGTCGACCACCAGGAGCGTGTCGGCCGCCCGACAGCGCGCGGCAAACTCGGTCAGTGCCGCGCGGTCGTACCCCCTTCCGGTCGGGTTGTTCGGCGTGCAGACGACCGCCAACGCGTGCGGTGCGGGGTCGGCCGCGAGCACGTCACTCGCGGGGACGAACGCTGGCTCTCCGCCCTGGAGCCGTACCTCGCGGGCGTACTCCCCGAAACTCGGCGCCGGCACCAACGCGGTGTCGCCGGCACCGACCGCGAGCGCGATCGCCTGTCGGATCGCCGCCAGCCCGCCGGGCGTCGGAATCACCTGCTTGGGGTCACAGTCGACGGCTTCCGCGGCGGCCTCACGGTAGGCGACGGGTGGCTCCGCCGGGTAGCTGTGCGCGTCAGTGAACGCCTCGCGGTAGACGCGCTCCGTCTCCGGCGGGACCGCGGGGTTGGTGTTCGCGGAGAAGTCCAACAGGTCGGGGTCGTCCGCGGAGCCGTGCGGTTCGCGTGCCAGTTCTGTCGCAGTGTGTCTGTCCATCAGCGTCGTTCCGTCCGTCCGTTGTCGGTTGTCGACTGTGTCTCTCGATCCTGCAGGCGTTGGTCCGCAACAGCCCGGTCCCGCGGGCGGTTGACGTTCACCGCGAGCCGAGCGTCGTCAAGGACGACCCGACGCTCGCGGTCGGGGTCGCCGACCACGTTCAGCCCGGTCGGGGCGAGTTCGCGGTCGGCGGGCGCGAACGACGTGTCCAGCGTCGCGCCCAGCGCCCGCACCCGCTCGGCGGGCACACAGACCGACAGCGAGCAGACACCGTCCTCGGGTTCGTGCCGCGCCGCGTGCGCCGCCAACACGCGGTCGACGACCGCGCCGTCCACCAACGGCAGGTCGGCGGCGACGGTGAGCACCGGCGGCGCGAGCCCGCCGCGGTCCATCCCCTCGTCGAGGTCCGCCACGTACCCCTCGCCGCTCGTCTCGACGACGGTCGGCGAGTCGGTGGCCGGTGTCGATCCGTCACCGCCAGCGAGGTGTGTTCGTGTCGCCGGCGTGTGTGTGGAGACGGCGGCGACGACGCGGTCGACACCGTCGGCCGTTGCCAGCGCGCCACACACCCGGTCGACCATCGGTCGACCGCCGACCGGGACGAGCGACTTCTCCGTGTCCGTCCCGAGTCGGGTGCCACGCCCGCCACACATCACCAGCGCGTCCACGCTGTCACCTCCCTCATCCGAGTGCCCACACCACCACCCCCGTGTGGATCGCGAGCACGCGTGTCAGTTCGTTCCCGGCGCCGAACACGTCGCCGTTGACACCGCCGAGCCGGTCACGCGCCCACCACAACAGCCCGGCGACGACCACCCCGGCAGTGAGAAACGCGGCGCTTGTCACGCCGACGACGGGCCAGACGGCGCCCGTCGCGGCGGAGACGGTCGACGCGGGACTCGTCGCACCGCCTGCAAGCCACGCGAGCACCGCGGCGGGGGCGGCCGCGACGACGACCGGGGGGAGGTCCCGAGCGGTCGTCGTCGCGGTCAGCGCCGAGGCGAGCCCCTCGT
>JAHENP010000182.1 GCA_018609965.1 Haloferacaceae archaeon | reverse complement strand
TTCACCGTCGTCCACGCCAACCCTCGCGTGTCGCCCGCGAACGGCTCGCCCAGAAACGTCTGTGGGGCGTCGAACGCCAGCGCCAACGCCAACACGGACAGATACGAGACGGCGACCAACGAGACGAACCGGACGGGGACCCCGACGACGTCGGCTTCCCGGTCCGGGTCGCGGTCGTCGTCTGCACGGTACAACGCGGCGTAGCCGGTCGCGAACACGAGCAGCGTCGTGGCCGCCACGTGGTACCAGGCCATGCTGGCCGCCAGCTCCCACACCTCTCCGGTGACGACGAACGGCCCCGCGAGCAGGAACCCGCCGACGGTCTGTTGGAACGTGTCGGCGAGCGCGTACCGCGACTGGCGACTCACACCCACAGGACACGGCGGCCGGCGAAAAACCCCGCCGAAAACTGCCGCGCTCGCACAGTTCTGGGCACACCCCCGGCAGGAACCCCACCGAGTGAACAGCGTTAAAGAGACTCGGCGAATCTGTCACCGTATGGACGCTGACGTGGACGCGACTGCAGTCGCAGTCGCCACGGGGACCGCGACCCGGCGCCGGGTCGCTCGCGACCGGCGGTGCCGACACCGAGGTGGTGTGTCGTGCGAATCGTAGCGAAGTTCGGCGGCACCTCGCTGGGCACCGGTGAACGCGTGGAACGCGCCGCCGACTCGATCGCGTCGGTTGTCGCCGACGGCCACGAGATCGCCGTCGTCGCCAGCGCGATGGGGTCGACGACGGACGAACTGTTGGAGGACATCACCTTCGAGGCAGACAACGCCGACCGCGCGGAGATCGTCTCGATGGGGGAACGCACCTCCGTCCGGATGTTGAAGGCGGCGTTGGCCGCCCGCGACGTAGACGCCACGTTCGTCGAGCCGGGCACGGAACTGTGGCCCGTCATCGCCGACAGCCACGGCGAGGTGGACGCCCCGACCACCCGGGAACGGGCGGCGGCGCTGGCGGCGGTGCTCGACGGGACAGTGCCAGTGGTGACGGGCTTTCTGGCGGAGACGCCGGACGGTGACGTGACCACGCTCGGCCGCGGCGGCTCCGACACCACTGCCGTCATGTTGGGTAACTACATGACCGCCGACGAGGTCGTGATCGTCACCGATGTCGAGGGCGTGATGACTGGCGACCCCGGGGTCGTCGAGGGGGCGCGCAACGTCGCCCGGATCACCGTCGACGAACTGCGGAACCTCTCCTTCCGCGGTGCAGAGGTGATCGCCCCCTCCGCGTTGTCGTACAAAGACGAGGACCTGAGCGTCCGGGTGCTCCACTACCAACACGGTGATCTCACCACCGGCGGGACGACCGTCGAGGGGACGTTCCAGAACATCGTCGATATGGAGGAAGACCCGTTGGCGTGTATCACGGTCGCCGGCCGGGCGATCCGAAACCGTCCGGGCATCCTTTCGGACCTCTCGGACGCGTTGTTCGCCCGGGACATCAACATCGACGCCGTCGCCTCCGGGATGGACTCGGTGACGTTCTACGTCGGCACCGAGGTCGCCGAGACGGCCGAGACGACGCTCCACGACGAGGTGGTCAACGACGAGTCGTTGTCGTCGGTCACCAACGAGTCGGAGTTCGCAGTCGTCCGGGTGATGGGCGGGGAGCTGCCGAACCGGCCGGGTGTGATCTCCGACATCGTCCAACCGCTCTCGGAGGCCGGGGTGACGATCCACGATCTGGTCACCTCCGCCACCTCCGTCGCCGTCTTCGTCGACTGGTCCGAACGCGAGGAGGTGTTGTCGATCGTCCAAGAACAGGTGTCGATCGCACACGACTCCGTCTCGCGGTAGATCTCAGCTGAAGTCGCTCAGTTCCCTGTTCAAATCGGTGGTGTCCTCTTCGAACTCGTTGTCGAGTGAGTCTGGTGCGTCGAAACACAGCTCAGGTGGCGACCCGTTAACCGACTCGGCGACCCGGTCGAACTCGTCTAACACCGGTGACTCCCGTACCCCTGTCACAGTGCACCACGCTCGCGTTCGTGTGAGCGCAACGAACGCGGCGTTCCGTCGTTGGAGCCGTGACTCTCTGTACCCCGGGTCGTCGACCGCCTCCAACCCGACGACGTACACAGACCCCGCCTCGTTCCCCTTCGCCCTGCGAACCCGCGCAGCCGTGACCGCTCCCGGGACTCGGAACTGTTTGTTGCTTTCTTCCCAGTCGCAGTTCAGCGCGATGTCGTGTTCAGAGAGAGCCGCTTTGAGTGTGTTCCCGTTGTTCCACACATCGGTCCCGAGTACGACGACAAGCACGTCACTCGGTTCTAGTCCTGCCTCGATGTCGGCGCTGATCTGTCGAGCGACCCAGCGAAACTCGGCCCGTTTCCCGCCGAACCACTCTCGCCGGAGAAACGGTTTCGCATCTGGTTCGTCTGCGAGTGGATGTGGTGAGTTCTCCGGTGGCCGGGTGACCCGCACTGGTGTTCCGGTCCGCCTGAAGTCGCCCTCAACCTCGTAGCCGAGGTTCTCCCAGCCGTCCTGCCGTGTGACCGTCTGTACGGGACCCTTCTCACGCTCCAGTCCCATCCCGACCCCGTGTGCGGCCATCAGCACACGACGCGGCGCTCTGTAAGCGGTTCGCATAACGTGACTCTTCTGGATTCCGTCGGAGTACGCCCCGCTCATGTCGAGTTGTGGGTCACCGTTCTCGTCGGTTCCGAATACCGCCTTCGGGCTCGGTGCCGAGAGCGTCCCGAGATCCTGTGCCTCGTCGTACGCCCAGATCAGCCGGTCCGCCTCGTCAAGTGCGGCGAGACACATCCTGAGAAATGCCGGTCCGAAGTCCTGTGCTTCGTCGACAACGATAGCGTCGTACAACGACGGCACGGCCTCTGTCTCTAACACCTCCTCGGCGACTGCCTCTTGAAGATTCGCCGGGGCGAACGCGTCACGCGCCTGTCCCAGATTTTTGAACGTTACACCGGGCGTCGCGTCCGCGATCGTCTTGTACATCCCCGGGCCGGTCGTCCGCCCACCCCACGCGTGGACGATCTCGACGCTGTCCCGAATCTCGTCGAACGGGCTGTTGGTGAACCGTTCGTAGAACCGCTCGACCAAGGCCGTGAGGTGGTCGTACAGGCTCTTGGTCTGGAAGGTGAGCGCGATTCGCCACCGTTTCTCGTCCGTCTCGTCGAGATGTGGACCGTGTTCTGCGAGCATCCGAGCTGTCTTCATCGCGGCGAGAACGGTCTTACCAGACCCTGCGATCCCACGAATCTGTTGTGGTCCGTCTGGAATTCGGAGCCCGATACGCTCCTGCCGACTGTCGAGCCGTTTGACCCCGTCGGTCACTCGCCTGTAGTGTGCCCTTTTGTCCGACCGACCCTCTGGCCGTTCGATCCCATCGCTGATAACGTCTCCACAGCCCAACACACTCCGTGCGGTTTGGTACTCCTGATCGTCAAGCGGTTCGAACGTCTTCACCGTTGAGAGCCTGTCCCTGAGCCCGACCGGCCCGAGTTCGTCGCCGGTGATCACCCTCGGTGCTGCCGGCCCGTTGAACCCTTTCGCCTCCCAGTCGGTTCTGTCGATATTGGGAAGCACGACGAACGTGTTCATCGGCACCCGCACGCTCCCACTCTGATCGCGCAGCCGACGCTCGCGTCTGAAGAACAGCTGTAGGTGGAATCCCTGGTCTCTCGCCTGTGCCTGTGGACTCACCGAGTTCTGTCGACAGCCGTTCAGCATCCACCGCTCTCCTTCAATCGCGTCGATCTGGTCGATGGTGTACCCTTTGCACTCGACGACCAGTAGTCCGAGTTCGTCGTGTAACAACACAAAGTCCGGCTTCCTGTCGAACCGATTCTTTTCTTTTTGTATGATTGGATACTGGTGGTAGACGACTCCGCGGTCGTCCGGACCGAACGCTCGTCTGAGCCGGTCCCACACCGCCAGTTCTGCCTCTGCGCCTGGATCTGATTCTGAGACGGTTCCTGCCGGTATAAATTCCATCTACGAACCGGATTCCAGCCAAGATAATAAAACCACTGGCGTAGTAGCCGGCGACACGCCCTCCGAGACTACTTCCCGAGGTAGAGCCGTTTTCCGATCTTCTCCGGTAGCCCCGCCTCGCTGACGGCGTCCTCGACGGCGTCGATGTCGTACGACACCCGGTGTTCCGTCACCGACAGCTCCTCCAAGTCGACGACGGCGTACGCCGCCCGCGGGTCGCCGTC
>JAHENP010000181.1 GCA_018609965.1 Haloferacaceae archaeon | reverse complement strand
CGTTCGTAGTAGTTGATCGCGCGAACTGCGTCGGTGGTGTCACCCTCCTCGACGAGGTACTCCAGCCACTCCATCACCATCAGGTCCCCGACGTAGTCGCCCGGGAGCTGTCGGAGGTACGGCTTCTCCTTCTCGCCGGAGGCCTGATCGCCGACGAAGTCGAAGCTTCCTCCCTGTGGGGCCTGTGTCGGGTCCGTCTTGGTGGCGGTGTCGGCCGGCTCGGTCGTCTCCGTGGCGCCCACCTCGTCGAGCGCCTCGTCGCCACCGCCGAGGTCGTCGTCCATTCCGCCCAACCCATCCTCGTCGAGACCGTCGTCCATTCCGCCCAACCCATCCTCGTCGAGGCCGTCGTCCATCCCCTCGAAGTCGTCGGGTTCGCCGGTGTCGTCTGGCACCTCGTCGTCTGGCTCGAAGGCGTCTTCCTCCGTTTTGTCACCCTCGGCCCAGTCGGCGTCGCCGGACTCGTACTCGTCTTTCAGTTCGCTGAAGCTCTTGCCGTTGGAGTCGCTCGCCATAGTTTCTGAGTCTGGTTCGTCTGTGTCGCCCGCGGGTTCGTCGTCTTCGTCCGCCTCGTCTCCGTCGCCGAACTCGCCGAAGTCGTCGTCTCCGTCGACTTCGAACTCGTCGTCGAGATCGTCGTCGAACTCGCCGTCGAGTTCGTCGTCCGCGTCGGCGGTGTCGGCTGGCTCGTCGGCTGGCTCCTCGAACGCGTCGTCCGGCTCGTCGATCGGGTCTTCCTCCGCGAGGTCCTCGTCGAAGAACCCCTCGGCGTCGGCGTCGGCGATGTCGTCGTCGAGTTCGTCGTCCCCGCCGCCGCCACCACCGCCGTCGCCGTTGTCTTCGTCGTCGAACAACCCGAACGAGGAGCCGTCGCCCATCTCGCCGCCCATCCCGCCGTCACCACCCTCGTCAACGAACGGGTTGATTCCACGGGTGACCATCTCGTAGATGTCCAGGAGGTTTCGAACGTCCTCTGCGATGTCTTCCACCTGTTCGGAGATCTCCTCGTTCTCCGACCGGACGGTGTTCACCGTCGAAGAGAGGTTCGCTACCTCGTTTTCTAGTTCGTCGACGCGGTTGGCGAGTTCTGCGGTCTGGTCGCCGTCGTCCTCGGCGAATGGGTCGTCGTCGAAGTCACCACCGCCCATCCCACCGAGCTCGCCGAGGTCGTCGTCACCGTCGTCCATCCCGCCCAGCCCACCGTCGTCACCGAGTCCGTCGCCACCACCGTCGTCGAGGTCGCCGCCGAGGCCGCCGCCACCGCCACCACCGTCGTCGAGGTCGCCGCCGAGGCCGCCGCCACCGCCACCACCGTCGTCGTCCAGCAGCGACCCACCCCCGCCGTCGTCAGCGGCCTCTTCCCCCTCGCGGAAGCGATCCAGGAGGCTGCTCCCGACGATCCCGAGCGAGGCCAACACCCACAGCTCGGACCACGGCAGCGTGCTCCCCGCTTCCGGCAGTACAGTGAGGAGACCCATTACCATCTACTCTATCACGCGCCTCACTTAATTCCTCCCCGTCGGTTATCGTCCCCGATAACAGTCACCACGGAGTTCCCGACACGACGGGGGTCGCCCCCGAACTATTCTCTGTCGGTCTCGTCGCCGCCCGACGCCGCTCCGTCTGTCGCTACGGGGTCGTCCACCCCGACGGTGTCGTCTGCCGGGCGACCGGTGTCGTCTGCCGGGCGGCCAGTCTCACGCGCGATAGGGTGGTCACCCTCGGGTGAGGCGGTCGACGCGTCCGCGGTGGTGGTCGCCGCCGGCGACGCTGGCGGTGTGCCAGCGCCGATTCGTCTGTACGTCCGTCGGTACCGGTCGATCTTCCGGAGCAACAACGCCCCGAACAACCCGTCGTACAACAGGATGTACGCGAACGCCGCCACGAGATCCGGCAGACCGAGCGTGGCAAACACCGCCGCCCCCAACCCGACCGTCGAGTTGTAGGTGGCGTGGATCGCCGTCGCGATCAACAACCCCTTGATCACGATCGGCCCGCGGTCGGCGGGGTTGAACTTCGCGAGCCCGAGGTAGTAGCCCGCGAACGCCGAGTAGAGAACGTGGCCCGGCCCCGCCAGCGCGCGGGTGAGCGTGATCTCCGTCCCGGCGACCGCCAAGGCGAGTCCGGCGCCGGCGTCCGTCCCCATCAGCCCTCGCTCGATGTACAACACGTTCTCGATAAAAGCGAACCCCAACCCCGCCATCGCGCCGTACACCGCGCCGTCCAACACCGCGTCGAACCGTTCGTCACGGTAGGCGTACAGTCGGACCGCCAACAGCTTCACCGTCTCCTCGACGGGCCCCACGAACAGGAAAAAGAAGGCGACGAACCCGACCACACCGAGCCCGGAGAAGAACTCCCGCGTGAACGAGTTGAGCACCGCCGCGAACGTCGCCGTCACCACGCTCAACAGAAACGTCCCGAGCAACAACGAGAGCGGCTCGCTCGTCACGTCGGAGGCGTAGACGTAGGCGGCGAGTCCCAGTGCCGGCAACGCCGACAACACGCTCAGTGCGCCGACAACCGGATTCGTTACCGCGGAGAACGCCCCGATCCCGAACAGGAGGAGGACACCCAACAGGATCACCCCGCCGCGTGCAGAGGCGGTACCGAACCGGTAGAGCGCGACCGCGAACCCGTCGAGACGACTCCGTTCCTCCCAGTCGGTCACTTCGTAGCGGTCGACGGTCGTGTCCGGCTCGGAGTCGACGTGGTCTGCCGTCTCGCCGACCGGGTCACGAGGCGGATCGTCCATCGTCGGCAGTTTGGGTTGCTCGGCTGTTACCTCTTTCCGTCGGAACGACTTTGCCGTCCGGTCGCCACCTCTCTGTGTGAACCGACAACGACTCCGCGGGATCACGTTGCACGGCCTGGTCGCTCCTGCGGCGACGATCACGGCCGTCGCCGGCGGCGCGGCACTGCTTGGTGCCTCGGCGGGGCTCGTGGTGTTGGGGTGTTCGATGGTCGGCGCTGCTGGCACGGCCGGCCTCCTGTTGACACAGACCCGGTCGATGGAGCCCGACGACGACCCCGCACAGCCGACCGGCCGCGACGACCAGACTGCCGTCGGGATTCGGTCGGCACTGACTGACGACCCGGAAATCGAAAACACCAGCCGACAGGCGGTCGTCACCCGCTTTGCGGCCGGGTTGTTCGCCCAGTCGGCGGCGGCGGTGTTGTACCTCGGCGGACTGTTCGG
>JAHENP010000180.1 GCA_018609965.1 Haloferacaceae archaeon | reverse complement strand
GACTATGGAGGCGTACGGCACGGGAGAGGGATTCCGCTTCGAGAGAGGTGGTAAGGGATAGGGCCCTTACCTCCCCCGTGTCGTGAGGTCGCTCACGACATGAGTTCGAAGGATTCTCCGCCACAAAAACGTGGCGGCGCGACGGACGAACAGCGACGCGATCGAACAATCAGCAGCTACGAGACCGCCATCGAACGGCTCCGGGAGACGACGATCCCCGAGTCGCGACAGGACGCACTCGTCGGTGCCTGTGACACGGTGCAGTCGGCGCTCGTCGACAACGAGCCAGTGTCGACTGACGACCTGCTCGTGCTCACCGCAGTCGCCGCCGAAGCGATCAACGACGTGCGCGAGGCCAAAACCGTCGGTACCGAGAACGACCTGCCGGTGGATCGTCAGTACGATGTCAGTCTCCCCACTGAGGAGTACGTCATCACCACCGCCGAGCGTGAGGAGGCGCTGGCGGTGTTGAGCAACCTCATCCTGCTCGCCGTCGACACCGACAGCGAGCACGGCGCGGAGTAGTCAGACGACTCGCCGGGTTGTGGGTGGGTCGTCGTGATCCACCCGCAATGTCCGGTTCTCTCGGGGGGCTGTGTTCTCGCAGTCGTCACGACGAGGCACCGAGACAGTTCAGTTCGAACGAACACTCACCTCGGACTGCCCTCTCACTCCTCACCGAACCGATCCTGCACGCTCCCGCGGTCGATCTTCGACGGCCCGGAGGTGGGAATCTCGTCGGTGAAGCGGAGCGAGCGGGGGTGTTTGAACCGCGCGAGGCGGTCGTCGAGGAACCCGCGGAGTTCATCGAGCGTCAGCGACTCCTCACCCGCGACGACCGCGCGGCCGACCGTCCCCCACTGGTCGTCCGGGACGGCGATCACGACCACCTCCGACACCTTCGGGTGGTCCGCAATCGCGTCCTCGACGGCCGGCGGGTAGACGTTCTCGCCGCCGGAGACGAACATGTTCTTCACCCGGCCTTCGATGTGGTAGTAGCCGTCCGCGTCGACACGCGCCAAGTCGCCGGTCGCGACCCAGCGGTCGCTCTCGTCGTCGCCGAACGTCCGGCGCGACTCGCGGGGGTTCTGCCAGTACCGGTCGGCGGCGTGTGGCCCCGACAGCTCCAGTTCCCCGACCTCGCCGTCCGGGAGCGGATCGCCGAACTCGTCGACGATGCGGGCGTCGACGTGGGGCGCTGGGACGCCCACGGAGTCGGCTTTCTCGCGGGGCCAGTCGTCCGGCATCGCGAAGTTGTTCGGCCCACACTCCGTCAGCCCGTACCCCTGTGAGAGATCCACGTCCCGATCCCACCACGACTCCAAGACCGCGTTGCGGCACGGCCCGCCGCCGGACTTGGCGAATCGGAGCGTCGACAGGTCGGTGTCGGCCCACCGGTCGTGCTCGGCCATCGCGCGCAACACCGCGGGGACGGCGATCAACACCGTCGCGTCCCGCTCGTTGACCAGCCGCAACACCTGGCCGGGGTCGAACTCGCGGGCGATCACCACCGTCCCGCCGAGGTGGAACAACGGCACGGTCAACACGTTCCACCCGCCGGTGTGGAACATCGGGAACGTCATCGGCGTCGTGTCCTCCGGCCGGAGGCCCCACGCGGTGATCGTGTTGAACGAGTTCCACAGGATCGAGCGGTGTGGGAGCACCGTCTCCTTTGGCACCCCGGTCGACCCGCCGGTGTGGAGAAACAGGTGGGGATCGGCGAGTGCCACGTCCGGGCGGTCGACTGGTGTGTCGTCTGCCGGGAGTGTCTCGTCCCACCGCGTGTCGGCGACCGAGTCGTCCGCGCTGGCTCCGCTCCTCTCTCCGCCGACCACGACGACTGTCGGCTCTGTGCCGTCCGCCCCGTCGCCTGCGTCGAGATCGAACGCGTCACTCGCGAGCACGGCCGCGGCGAGATCGGTGAACGGTTCCTCGACGACCAGCAGTTCCGGCGCGACCGCCGACAGCATCGTCCCCAACTCCGGCGCCGCGAGTCGGTGGGACAACGGCGCGAGCACCGCGCCGAGCTTCCCGGTCGCAAAAAACAGATCGACGAGTTCTGGCCGGTTGCGGGAGAGCACCGCGACACGGTCACCTTTCTCGACGCCGTGAGCACGACAGAGCCGTGCCGTCCGGTTCGCGCGGTCGTCGAGATCGGCGTAGCTGAACGCCCGGCCGGTGTCGGCGTCGACCAGTCCGACACGGTCCGGCGAGAGCCGGCGTCGGCGCGCGCTCCAGTCGCCGACCCAGCCGTTGGCGTGGCCGGCCGCCGGCAACGCCCCTTCAGGCGTCATCGAGGAACCCTCTGAGCCGGTCGTTCACGCGGTCGGACTCCTCGATAAAAAACAGGTGCGGACCGTCCTCGTAGAACGTCACCTGCGCGTCCGCGAGCGCGTCCGCGAGCAGTTCCCCGTTCTCAACCGGCAACACCCGATCCCCGGTGCCGTGGAGGATCAGTGTCGGCACGCTGATCTCGTCGATTTCGTCGCCCGCGTCGAACGCCGCGACGGCGCCCGCCTGCGCCTCCCGGGCCGCCGGCGGCGCGTCGGAGTCGAGTCGCCAGTCGACGATCCGTTCGACTGTCTCCGGTTCGCGCTCGGGGAACCCTTCCGAGAGCGCGGGCGCCATCTTGTGGCGGATCGCCTCGCGCTCGTCGGCGTCGTCCGGGACGGAGAACATCCGTGCCATCGTCGCGTCCGGGGTCGGCACCGCCGCCTCGCCGCCCGGCGAGGTACAGAACAACGCGACCGACGCGGCGCGGTCGTAGTCGAGCACGTACCGTTGGGCGATCATCCCGCCCATACTCGCGCCGACGACGTGGACCGACTTGACGCCCGCGTCCGCGAGGACGGCCTCCAGGTCGGCGGCCATCTGGCCGACCGTGTACGGCCCCTCTGGCGCGTCAGAGTCCCCGGTGCCCCGGTTGTCCGGCAACAGGAGGTGGTAGTCGTCTGCCAGTGCCTCGGCCTGCCAGCGCCACATCCACCGCCCGTACCCCAGTCCCTCGACCAACACGACGGAGTCTGCGTCCCCGGACGGCTGGCCACGTTCCTCGTAGGCGATCTCGACGCCGTCTCTGGTGACTGTCTGCACACCGGCGTGGAGCCCGGCCGTCGTCTTCAACCCCCCGCTTCACAGGTTAACCTCGGGGTTTTCCACCCGTCGGCACCGACAGCCGCGTGTGCCAGTCGCAGAACCCGGAGACACCGCCACGCAGGCGGTGACGGTCACGGAGGCGACGATCGACGACTACGCCACGGTGACGGGTGACGACAACCCGCTCCACCTTGACGCGGAGTACGCCGCCGACGGGTTGTTCGGTGGGCGTGTCGCACACGGGATGTTCACCGCGGGCGTCGTCAGCGCGGCGTTGGCGGCGCTGCCGGGTGATGTCGTCTACGACAGCCAGGAACTCTCCTTCGAGGCACCCGTCGCGCCCGGCGACACGGTCACCGCCGAGGTAGAGGTGGTCGAACAACTAGACGGCGACCGACTGCGTGTCGACACCGTCGCCGCGACCGAGGAGACGACCGTGCTGACTGGCGAGGCGACCGTGCTCTCGCTCCCGCACGACTCGTAGGCGAGCGCACGGAGACCAGCCTCCGAGAGTATCCGAGAACTACTGTTCGTCTCCGGCCGCGATCCCGCCGTCCACCTCGATCCCCGCCAGTTCCGCCGCGAGCGTCGCCGCCTCCGGCTTCGAGAGGGGGTCGTTGGCGTTCCCGCAGTGGGGCGACTGGACGCAGGCGGGACACCCCTCCTCGCAGTCACAGCCGGCGATCATCCGTGCTGTCTGGCCGAGCAGTGCCTCCACATCCTCGAACGCGGTGCGGGTGATCCCGACCCCGCCCGGGTGGCCGTCGTAGACGAACACCGTCGGTGCGTCCAGCTCCGGGTGGTACGGGGTCGACAGCCCACCCACGTCCCCGCGGTCACACAACAGCCACAACGGCAACAACGAGATACTTCCGTGTTCGGCGGCGTGAATCCCACCGTTGAACCCGTACTCGCCGCCGTGGGCCCGCATTGCGACCTCCAGGTCCTCGGGAACGGTGTAGTAGAACGCCCGTGTCTCCAGGCTCGTCTCCGGCAGGTCCAACGACTCCCGGCCCAGCGTCTCTCCGGTCGAGGCGTCTTTCCGTTCGAACCCGGTGATCTGCTCGCGGACGGTGACGGTGCCGAACCGCACGGTCACGTCCGGCCGTGCGGACAGCGTCTTCCGATCGTGTTCCTCACCCAACGTCACGTCCTTGTCCGTCAGTACGGAGGTGTAGTAGTCTGCGTAGGTGGGTTGGAGCTTGGCGGTGTCACGATCCAGATCCAGATCGGTCACCTCGTAGTCCGTCCCTTGGTGGTGGTAGACAGCGCCCGGGTGGGCGTCCCGGAGCGCGTCACCGAAGGAGAGTGAGGCAATCTCCTCGTTCGAACGGGCGTCTCGGAGGCTTATCTCGCGGTCCTCGACAGTCCGGAGGTTCATCGAGTAGTGCGGGCTCTCCTCGCCCGCGTGTGTCCACCGCGTCCCTTGGGCGGTGTCGCGGCGCGCGAGCACGCCGTCCGTCTCCAGTTTCCCGACCACCTCGGGGAACGTCGGCCCGAAGTGGCGGTCGTCGTCGGGTGACAGCCAGTTTTCCGCGGCGGCGGCGGCGACGTGGTCCGGCAACAGGGTGTCGTTGTCCGGGTCCGCGACCGCGTCTTCGGCTTCGCCCTCGAAGAAGTCGTCCGGCTCCGCCATCAGATACTGGTCGAGTTGGTCCTCGCCGCCCACCATCACCACCAGCGCCGGGTCGTCACCCCGCCCCGCTCGCCCGGCCTGTTGGAACGCCGACATCCGGGTGCCGGGGTAGCCGTCAAGTAAGACGGCGTCGAGCCCGCCCACGTCGACACCGAGTTCGAGCGCGTTCGTCGACCAGACCCCGCGCACGTCGCCTTTGTGGAGCCCGTCCTCGATGTCGCGGCGGCGGTCGTTGGTGAGTGCCGCCTGGTACGCCTCGACACCGCTCGCGAGGTCGCGTTCCCCGCGTTGTCGGAGTTCGTCCGCGCTGTCGGTGGCGTACCGTTCGGCGGTCTGGCGCGCCCGAGTGAACGCGAGTGTCTGGTGGCCCTGTGCGAGCAGATCGACGAACAACTGTTTCGTCTCCGTGTGGCTGGACTTCCGGCGGCCGCTCTGGCGTTCCTGTTGGCGGTCGGAGTACTCCGGCGGGTTCCACAACACCCAGTGGCGCGGCCCCCGCCCGGAGGTGTCCTCGTCGACGAGCGTGAACGACGACTCCTCGGCGCCGACCGTCCGGGCGGCGTGTTCGACAGGGTTCCCGATGGTCGCGGAACAACAGACGAACTGCGGGTCGGCGTCGTACCGCTCACAGAGCCGGCGGAGCCGCCGGAGCGTGAGCGCGACCTGGCTGCCGAACACGCCGCGGTAGCTGTGCACCTCGTCGATCACCACCAGCTCCAACGAGGAGAAGAACCACTCCCACAGCCGGTAGGCGTGCGGGAGCAACGCGTAGTGGACCATGTCGGGGTTCGACAGCAGGACGGTCGGCCGGCGGTCGCGCACGTCGCGTTTCTCCCCGTCGCTCATCCGGCCGGTGTACTGGTCGACGGAGACGCGCGAGCCGAACCCCAGGTCGTTGGCCAACGCGGAGAGCGTCTCCAGTTGGTCCTGGATCAGCGCGTTCTGCGGGCCGAGATACAACGTCCGCCCGCCGTGGTCCATCGCTCGCTCGAACGCCGGCACCGTGTACGCGAGACTCTTGCCGCTTGCCGTCCGGGTGGCAAGGACGACGTTGTCACCCCCGCGGACGGCCTCGATTGCGGCCGCCTGGTGGTCGTACAGCTCGTCGATCCCGCGGTCCGCGAGCGCGTCCGCGAGCCGTGACTCCAGCGCCACGTCGGTGAACGACGGCTCCCGACCAGGGAGAACGCGACTGTCTGCCACCTGCCCCTGGTAGTACGGCCGATTGCGGAGCCAGTCGACGATCTCGTCCACACAACCAACAGGGTCGCGGCCCGCTTACGGGTTGTGGTCGGGCGACTCTCCCGGTCCACTGGCCGGCACTCCCGTCTCGACCCGCCGGCGCAGCGCCGCGTTCATCTCGTCGAACCCGTCCGCGAGGAAGCCCACGAGCGCCTCCGGAACCGCGGTACCGACGGGGCCGTCAAGCCGTTCCACCTGACTGAACGCGGTGCGGTCGCCGCCGGCAACCGGCCGGAGTTGGAACGCGTGACTCACCCGCAACAATCCCCCGCCAGGGAGTTGTGTCTCCCAGGCCAATTCCCGGTCCGGATCGGCACGGGTGATCGTCGCCCGAATCGGCACGGGCGGGAACCGCGGCTGGTTGATCACCGCCTGCACCGTCGCACCCTCGACTGGCTCCGCCTCGATCCGGGTGATCAACGGGTTCCAGGCGCCGTACCGCCCGAACGCCGTCAGCGTCTCCCACACCGCCGCCGGCGGGGCATCGATCTCGACCGTCGCCGTGACACTCACTACCAGCCGTACGGTCGCCTCGGGTATCAACAACGCGGTCGGTCTCGGACGCGGAGGGTGGCCACTCGTCGTCGAACGGCTGCCGCGTTTGGCTCGGCTGCTAGTCGAAAGGTAGTAGTGCAGAGAAAGCGTAATAATAGACGATGGAGAAGGGGGGCCGCGCCGCCGCGAAAGCCATCCCATGGCCAGACGGCGTCGCCGGCGTCGAGGAACGGCTCGCGTTCTTGGACGACGCCCACCGGGACGCGTACAGAGACAGCGAGATGGACGCTCCCGGCGGCGGATATACCTTCGAGTCCACCGGCAACCGGAGCGCGCGTGTCGGTCTCACCGACGCGTACCCCTACCCGGACTCCTTCGGCCGCGGCGCGTTCAAAGGCGTGGTCGACACGACTGTCGGGACGATGCCGGTGTTGGAACAGGTCTCCTCGCGTGACAGTGAGCGGTCGGCCTGGAAGATGGAGTGGTGAGTCCGGGCCGCCCGTGGCTGCTCGCGGCCGTCGTTCCTCGTCTCGTTCCGGCTTGTCGAAACAATCATGTCTGACGATCAGGTACGTTTGTGTGGTAACAAAATGGACGCCGAGCAGATTGATTTTGGAGTACTCGCCGTCCCAGTAGTGCTCGTCGTAGTTACGTCTCTCGTGTTCGATCTCGCAATCACTGTGGTCGGGATCTGGATCTTCGTCGAACTTGTGACGGTGTGGGTGTTGTACGGTGTGCTCGCGTTGGTCACACGACCGGAGACGGCGGTTCGGGAGCGTGGCGCTCTCTTCTTGCCGGGGCCGGTCGACTGGATCGACGAGCGGTTCGACGCCGACAGACAGTTGTCGCTCCCGGGTGTCCCACCGGTCTACCCGAAGAACCTCCGGTTTGCCGTCCCGACGGCGCTCCTCACGGCGATCGGTGTGCTCGGTGTCGGGTCCGGGCTCGCCACCGACGGCGGGATCGGGTGGAGAAGTGGCGGGAGTACCTCAGAACTGATCGCCGCCTTCGCCGTGTTCGACCGACCGGTCGTCGCCGCCGTCGGTGCGATTATCGTCGTCGCACAGATCGCTCGGTTCTATCGGTGTCACGTCGCCACCGGCCGGTACGAACGACTGACAGAGTACATGGTGCTCGACATGCAGGCAACCTACATGTTGATCTACATCTTCGGGCTGTTCCCGTCGGCCATCTACCTGCTCGTGACGTTGGTCACGAGCGAATTTGTCTTCTCCCCGGTTCTCGGCGAGTCGACGGCACAAGCTGTGTGGCCCGTTGTCGCTGCTGGCGGTCTCGGAGCCGCCAAGCTCCTGCTCGAACGGTACCGCACCCGCGGGGAACGACGGTCGGGACTCGACGGTGACGACTCCACAACGAGACTCACACCGACCCCCCCGCCGGGATCTGGCTCAACACGCACCGACGAGCTGACGAGGCAATCCGGCCGTTCGAACGGCAACTGAAGACCACCCGGACATCTACTTCGGCGAGTGCAAGAACGCGCGACCGCCGTCGGGCGAGTACTACGAGATCGCCGAACCTGGCGCACACCGCGAGCGGAACGCTTCCATCACCGTCGACCGAGAGTTCCAGAGCCAGTACCGCAACACCTTCACCGTCGGTGGAGACCTCGGCTGCACCACTATTGAGGGATTCGAACTGTGTTCTTCTGTCAGCGCCGGGTTCAAAGTCACCGGGACGAGTGCTGTCGAAGTCAGCGGTTCGTTATTCATGGATCTGGTTTTCTCAAGTGGAAACACGGAGATAACGCTGGGGCTGGCAGGGCTGAGCTTCGGTATCGGACCCGGGAAGTACGACGGCTTCTGCCTCGACGCCGGGACAAAACTCCCCGGGAAGCTCCCCGCTGGTTCCGTCGAGATCTGTGGGCAAGTCGGCTTCGAGACGAGGAACGGCGGCGAAGAGGCTCGGATTTCACTCGGGATCGGCGGGGGCGATGTCTGCGCCAACGTCTGTTCACCGATCGACTGTTCCGTCTGTGGCACCATCGTCAAGGTCGGTGCCACGTACAAGACGGACTGGTTCGACAACCCGCTCCAGTGACGTGAACCGCCGGGATGGCCAGAGCTAGCGTCCCAAGAGGCACCTACCCGGCGTCTGTTCCCGTCTCCAGCTCTCGTTCGGTCGAGCACAGATAGCGTGGTTGCTCTCGGTGGGTTTCGGGGTATCTTTTTCTACGTCTCGCTTGTT
>JAHENP010000179.1 GCA_018609965.1 Haloferacaceae archaeon | reverse complement strand
GCGTAGTCTTTGGGTGCCATCGCCTTCTGGCTCGCGATGGTGAGTGCACGGGAGACAGTGTAGCCCAGCGTCATCAGCCGGGCGAACGTGGCGCCGACGTTGAACGCGTCCTCGTCGGGAACGGACTCGAAGGTGGTGCCACCGACGACAGAGCCGTTCCGGACGAGCGCCTGGCCGAACGGGTACGAGCCGCAGGCGTTGAGGAAGAACGTCTCCGTGTCCGAGCGGCCGACACTCTCCGGGTGGAGGTGGCCGTCGACACAGCCGAGCCCCTCTTGCTCGTGGTGGCCCAGAAAGTGGACGAGATCGTTGCGGGACTCGAAGACCCGCGCCAACTCCCCCGTCCGGATGCCTTCCCTGACGGTCACGTCGACGTTGAGCGCGTCCGACCGCCGGCCGTAGTGGTCGGTGCAGGCGTCACGCTCGTCGTGGAGCCCCGGGCCGTCGGTGAAGAACTGGTTCGACATCTGGGTGTCGTTCACCACCAACGTCACCGACAGGGAGTCGTCTGGCCCGTCGAGATACTTGTCGCGGTTGGTGTACGCCGCCGGCAACGCCTTGTACGCGCCCACCGGTACGCCCTCCGCGAGCCAGCCGTGGGTCCGCCCCGGCCCCAACTCCGGGTCGAGGAGGTCGACGTTCGACACCTCGCGGCCGCCCGCGCCGGGAATCGGGGTGTGACCCGGCTCCGGCCCGCGAACGGCACCCCCCGACGGCTCGCTCCTGTCCGGCGTCTCGCTCCCGTCCGACACGCCGTCTGCTCCCGCGGGCGTGTCGCCCCCCTCTCCACCTCGGAGTCCGGCGTCACCGGTGCCCGTTAGCGACATCGCCATCCACTCTTTTTTGTCCAGTGTCGTCGCGGACGGCGCCGGCAGGAACGGCAGCTCCGACACCAGTGACGGCAACACGGCGGCGTGGTCGTAGGTGGGCTCGACGGACACCGAGAGGTGCCACTCCGGGAACCGGTCCCGGACGGCCCCGAAGTCGGCGTCGAGGTAACGGGCGACGCGTTCGGCCATCGGCGCCTCGTACAGTCGGTCGGCGTCCAGTCCGAGCGTGTCGAACGTGTCCGCGACCGACAACGGCCCGCCGTGTGGCCCGCCGCCGCGCGCGACACAGTCGAGGTAGAACACCCGCCGGAGCAACGCGCTCGCGGCCGTCCCGACCGCGCCGTCACAGTCGGCGTGTTCCGCAAGCGTGACCCGTCGGTCGGGAAGCTCCAACGCCGGCTCGGCACCCTCCGTGAGCCGCACCGCCGCACCGAGATAGTGGATCAACGACGCCGCCGGGACGAGCGCGTCCACCGACGGCGGCGCGCGGTAGGTCACCCCGGTCGGCTCGTAGTCGTCCGCCACCGACGCGGGCACCTCGCGTTCGTCGCCGAACCGCACCGACGGCGGCCGACTCCGTTTGGTCGGCCACGTGCGGTCCGGCGAGGTCGTCCCGACGGCGCTGTGGAGCCGGGACGCCGCCGTCGCCACCCCCTGTGGCGTCTCCGGCACGACGAGCGTCTCCCCCGGTGGGTCGACGTGGCTGTCGACCGCGACCCCGACCCGGGTCGGCTCCGGAAACGACACCCACAGCCGCTCCGCGTTCTCACGCCGCAGTGTCACCGACCCCTGCACCCGGAGAAACACCCGGACGCTCGCTTCTATCCGGAGCAGGTAGTCGTCTGCCGGCAGGTCCTGTCGGCCGGCGTCCCCGCCGAACTCCGTCGGATCGAGCCGGTCGACCGGCGTCGCCATCGCGTACACCGGCGGGAACGACAGCCGTGCGGCCGCCACGCCGAACGCCGACGCCGGCTCGTCGGGCCCGGTCTCGTTGGCCGCCAACGCCGCGGTCACCGACGGCGCCGCCACGTCGGCAGTCCACGACGTGGCCTCCACCCGGACGGTGTTGTTGGCCGCGTCCGTCACTCGAAAGCCGGCGTCGTCCGTCTCCACTCCGACGCGATCTGTTCTGTCTTCGGCCACGATTGTTGATTCCCCGCCGACGAGAAGAAAGTTGGCCCGTTGTCGCTCACCACGACGGGTTCCGTCGTGTTCCGGTCGACACCGCCACGACTCGGAGTCTGACGCCCGTCTGACTGGAGTATTTGTCGCTCGGCCCACTACCCGGGAACGATGGAGGGGGACCTGCTGGACACCGAGGCGATCACGGTCGAACTGACCGAGGAGGAACTGGCGGCGATTGAACGGAAGGCGTTCCGTGACCACCGCGAGAACACGGACGCGGCGATCCGTGACCTGCTCGACGAGTGGCTCAAGTCACGGTGACCGAGCCGACGGCTCGTCTGTCGAGAGGGGAAGCCGCTCAGTTGTCGCCCGTCTTCGACTGCCACTCGTAGTCGCGTCGCTTCGCCGAGTCGCCGAAGCCACACGACGAACACACCTTCTTTTTTACGTGGTAGGACTTCTCGCCACACCGCCGACACTTCACGTGTGTCGTCGTGTTCTTCTTCCCCTGTGAGGGTGTTCCTGCGCCGGTCATAGGTTGACCGAGACGACGTTGTCGCCACGGATAATCGTTGTGTCTTCGACACCGACGGCGTCGGCCTGCCCCGGTGCCGCCTGCGTCGGTTCTGCCTCGCCGGCCGGCTCCAAGACGACGTTCATGTGTTGATCGTACCCCGACAACACCCCGAACTGGGCGGTCCCGTCCTTCAGCCGCACCGTCACCGTGGCGTCTAACGCCTCCTCTAACACGTCGAGTGGTCGCCCGCTCATACGCGACCGAGACGGCGACCGTAAGTAAACGTACCGGAGCGTCGCCGCGACGGGTCAGGAGAGTTCTGCGGCGTCGGCACGTGCGGCCGCGGCGACGGCCGCCGGCGCCACCGGCGCGGTCTCCCACGGCGGGAGCCGCGTGTCGGCGTCCGGCTCCCGGATCGCGTCGGCGTACGTCGCCACCTGGTCGAGTTCCCCCGTCCGGTCGTACGGGAGATCGTTGAACGCGGCGTCGGCCGCGTACGACCGCACCAGCTCCGTCGCGGTCTCCCGGTACCGGTCCGCCAACGTCTCGTAGCTGGGGGTGACGCCGTGTTCCTCCACACCCCGCAACAACGTCGCGCCGACGGACTCGCTCATCTCCGCGAGCCCCGTCGCCCCCGACACCGCCCGGTGGTCGTGGGAGTAGCTCCCCAGATCGACCTGTGCGGTGCCGGCCGGCCCGACGGCGTCGTATGCGTCCGCCAGCGTGCCGACCTCCAACCCCCACTGGCGTTGGACCCGTAGGTCGGCGACGACCTCGCGAGTGGCGGCGAACTCACCCGCCAACGCGTACCGGAAGGAGTCGAGATACGAGAGGAACTGCCCGCCGTGGGCCGCCCGGAGCGTCCGCACGAGTGGCGTGTAGAACAACCGGAACAACCGGCCGTACAGCCCGTCGTCCTCGACGCGGGCGTAGTACCCCTTCGCGAACGAGAACCCGCCGTCACTGACCAACGGCGCCAACAGACGGCGGACGTACGCCCGACTGTACGTCTCCGTGTCCGCGTCGTGGACGACCACCTGCTGGGCGTCGCCCGCCAACGCCACACCCAACGCGAGCCACACGTCACGTCCCTTCCCGCGCGGGCCGTCGAGACCGGCCTCGGCCAACAGCTCCGCCACCCGCGGACCGTCACACCACACCGTGTCGACGGCCACGTCGAACCCGTCGAGCCACTCGCGAAACGCCGGCACCGCCGACGCGTCGGCCCGCAACGGCACCACCACCCGGCCGGGGTCCAACGCCGCGAGTTCGGACAACACCCGCTCGGCGGCCACCCCGGCGTACTCCCGCTCGGTCATCGGCACCACCACCGCCGCCCGATCGGTCGGCACCGTCCGGTCGGTCTCCCGGAGGTCGTGGAGGGTGGTGACCCCCTCCTGGACGTACTCCATCGTGTCTCTCGTCTGGGTCCGGCGCGGAATAACTCCCGCGTCTGCGGCCCGGAGGGCCGTCTCCCGGCTCGCCGCGTCCCCACACGGCGGCTCTGGACGCCTCGGCCGAGACCGCCGAGTGGAAACACACTCGGGGTCGGAGCCCCGACTGGCGGGCGTGCCAGACGACACGACCGACGAGGCGGCGCTCCCGCCAGGGGTCGGGCTCGACGTCGCGGTCGACGGCGAGGGGTTCCCCGCCGACGAACGCCGCCGGTTGTTCCTCCGGCAGATCGCCGACGAACTCCGCGGCGACTCCTCGGAGTCGCGCCAGCTCGCGGCGATCCTGTACCGTGTCTCGGATCTGTACGACCCCGACGAGGACACCTCTCCCGAGGAGATCTACCTGAACACGCGCAACATCATGCAGGTGAAGGCCAACGGCGGGCTCGACCGGTGAGCCGCTGTGGCGGCGCCATCGGACCACTCCGAGCGATCAGTAGAAGTTGATCCGCGCGAGCAGCCGGCCGACTACCCCGTCGTCGGTGGCCCGAACCCGTTCTCCCTCGGCGACGACCGCCGGGTCGCGCGCTTCGACGGCCGCGACGGACGGCGGAAGGCCGTCGATCCGGGCGGCCTGCCGGCAGGTGTCGGTGAACGCCTCGTACAACGTCCGGCGGAGGTCGCCGCCGTCGTGGGTGCGGGTGGCGACCCGGGTGCGCCGTCCGCGGGTACGGTCGTGTTCGTACACGCCGAGCGTGAGCCGGTCGTCCGTCCCCGCGGTCGTCAGGATGAGTTCCTGGGCACGACGCGCCCGTTGGAGGGTGATCGCGTCGGCCGGCAACTCGTCTTTGAACTGCACCACCCGACAGCCGACCTCCCAGTGGTTCGGCACCACCGATTCGACGGGTAAGGTGACGATCCGGTCACGGAGCGTCGGCAGCTGCTCGACGGCCTCTAACCCGGCGGCGCGTTGGTGCCGGAGTTCGACCATCGACAGTCGCTACGCGACAGGCGATAATCAATCGTTCGGTGAGGACCCGAACCCATTTCTGACAGGCGCGCCTTTAACCGGTGATGAACACGCTGTTGTGGGTTCTCGCGGGCGTGCTGGCGTACTCCGCCGTCGCGACCGCGGTGTCGACCCGTGGCTACCTCCCGGACGCCGTCCGGGTCCAGGGGCCGCTAACGACGATCCACACGACGTACGGACGACGGTTCCTCGGCTGGCTCGCCGGCCCACGGCGGTTCTGGCGTGCCTGGGGCAACGTTGGTGTCGGGATCGCCGTGGTGGTGATGGCGGGGATGTTCCTGTTTCTCCTCCAAGCGGCGGTCGGAACGCTCCAGAACCCGACCCAAACGGCCGCAAACCAACCGTCGAACTTCCTCGTCATCCCCGGGGTCAACGACTTCCTCCCGTTGGCGGTCGCGCCGGAGATCGTCGCCGGCCTCCTGATCGGGTTGGTCGTCCACGAGGGTGGCCACGGACTGTTGTGCCGGGTCGAGAACATCGACATCGACTCGTTGGGGCTCGTCTTCTTCACCGTGATCCCGGTCGGCGCGTTCGTCGAACCCGACGAGGAGAGCGAGGCCGACGCCGACCGCGGCTCCCGCAACCGGATGTTCGCGGCCGGCGTCACCAACAACTTCGCCGTCACGGTCGTCGCCTTCGCACTCCTGTTCGGGCCGGTGATCGGCGCGATTACTGCCGCGCCGGGCGTCGCTGTCGCCGGCGTCTACCCCGGGAGCGCCGCCGCAGACAGCGGATTCGACGCCGGTGACCGGATCACCGCCGTCGGCGGCCAACCCGTCGACGGCGCCGGGGGATTGGAGACCGCACTCGACGACGCCGACTCGGCGGCGGTGCCGGTGGAACTGAACGACAACGAGACGACCACCCTCGACCGTCGGGTGGTCGTGATCGGGTCGACCCCGGACAACCCGACCGGGCTGTCCGTCGATCCCGACGACGAGGCAATCGGCGTCACCGCGATCAACGGGACGGAGATCCGGACGGAGGGTGAGTTCGAGACGCTCGCCGCCCGTCACGAACTCGCCCGGCTGGAGACGGACGCGGGCGAGCAGGTCGTGCCGCTGGGCGCGTACGTCGCGGGCGCCGACGGGCCGCTCGCGGACGGCGGTGTCCCGGCGAACGCCTCCGCGGTCGTCACCCGAGTCGACGGCCAACGCGTGATCGACGCCGCGGCGTTGGCGACGGTGCTTGAGGACCGTGCGCCCGGTGAGGAGGTCGCGGTCCGCGCACACGTCGACGGACAGTTCCAGAACTACACCGTCACGCTCGGCGAGGGCGCGGACGGCACCGCAACACTCGGGAGCGTCGCTCGCGGCACGACCGGGCTCGTCGTCGGCGACATCGGCATCCGAACGTACCCCACCGCCGGCTACCTCGCGTTGCTGGGCGGTGACACCACCCCGCCCGGGGCGTTGGGCGGGCTCGTCGACAGCCCGCTCGGGCTGGTGTTCGTCGCGCTCCTGTTGCCGTTGGCGGGCGCCGTCGGCATCCTCCCGTACAACTTCGCGGGGTTCTACGGCGACATCGTGAACTTCTATGACGTGACTGGGCCGTTGGCGGTCGCCGGCGAGACACCGGTGTTTCTGGCCGCCAACGTCCTGTTCTGGACGGCGTGGATCAACATCCAACTCGGGGTGTTCAACTGCATCCCCGGCTACCCGCTCGACGGCGGCCGAATCCTCCGGCTGGCCGCCGAGAGCGTCGTCTCTCGGGTACCGATCGGGGATCGCCACCGGGCCGTCCGCACGGTGACCACCTCGATCGGGCTGACGATGCTGGCCGCGCTGCTGCTGATCATGTTCGGCCCACAGCTGCTCGGGTGACGCGACTCGCCGGGTGACGGCGGTCAGCGCGGTCTGCCGCCGTCCGTCTCCGCTTCTGTCTCTGCGTCGGCCGCCGCGTCGTCGTCGGTCACTGCATCGTCCTCAGCCGTTGTCTCCCGACTGTCGTCGGCCGCGCCACCGTGGCGCGCGTGGAACAGTTCAGGTGTGGCGTCGATCCGTTCGAACGCCGCGAAGTCGCGTTCGTGGTGGCGGATCACCTGTTCGGCGATCCACCCGGAGTGGTCGTCGTCGAACCGCCACTCCCCGCCTGTGTCGTCCACCTCGAACCGGTCGTCCGTGGCGAAGGCGACGTAGACGTGATAAAATCCCAGGATCACGTCCGCGAACTCCCGCGCCTTCGCGCCCGACTCGGCGCGTTTCTCCACGAGGTGGTCCTGTCCCGCGTCGGTCAGCCGGAAGTACTTCCGGTCAGGCTCG
>JAHENP010000178.1 GCA_018609965.1 Haloferacaceae archaeon | reverse complement strand
TCACCGAAGGCGAAGAGATCGAGTTCGAAATCGAACAAGCAGAGAAGGGTCCGCGCGCGACGAACGTCGTCCGCCAGTAGACTCCGTCTACCGGACTTTCAACTACCACTTTTTAGAGACGCGACCCGGACAGCAGTGCGTCCGTCGGTCGGCGGTGCGTCGAACAACGACGCGTGTGTCGAACGACGACGCGTGTGTCGAACGACGACGTGTGTGTCGAGCAACGACACGTCAGTTGTACTTCCGCCAGCGGTGGCCACACTCCACACACTTGAAGAAGCGCGTCGGCGGCTCGTCGGCGGAGGCGGTCTGTTTGAACGTGTAGTACGCCTCGTCGTGGCCACAGTCGTCACACCGGGTCTCCTCGGTGGGTTTCCCCTCGAAGTTCACCCCTTCTTCGGTCTCGATCACGTCGTCGGTGGTCTGTTCCTCGGTGGACTCGTAGGCTTCCGACAGCCCGGCCTCCTTGTCGGCGGCCGTGCCGCAGTCGGTACAGACCATCTCCTCGCCCTGCGCGACCATCATCGAGCCGCAGTCGTCACAGAACTGCACACTCCGTCGGTCGTGGGCCGCTCGGAAAACCGTTGTCGGTCGGGGTGGTGTCACGACGGGTCGATCTCGAACTGCTCCCGAACGACCGGATCGAGCGCTTGAAGCACCATCTCGGCTGCCAACGGGGACACGTCGAGTTCGCGCGCGACCAGCCGGTGTGTCGTCTCACCACGAGCACGGGCGACGGCGTGGTCGAGCGCCGCGGCGAGCCCGTCGACCCCGTGTCGGTCGACGAAGCTGTCGATGTCGTCGTTGGTCGTCTGGCGACCGACGGCGTCGATCAGTGCCGGAGTGACGGTGTAGCCACCGTTCGCGGTCTCACTCTCGTCACCGAACGCCGAGACAGTCAGTTCGATCCGACGGGTGGCGTACTGTCGGGGCTGTGTCTCGGAGACGACTTCGAGCGCGTCCGCCTCTACGAGACGACTGACGTAGTCGTACACCGTCGCCTGCGACACGTCGAGCCTGTCGACTAGCTCCCCGACGGTCGCCTCACCCAGTCGGTCGATACAGGCGTACAGCCGTGCCAGCCGCGGCTCCTCCAACAGTTCGGCGACCGAGAGTAACTGCTGTACCTCTCTCCCAGCGTCGTCGGCTGTCCGTGACATCTGTCGTCTGTACAGTTTCTTACGAATTCATAAAGTCTTCCCGGTGGTGCTCCCGCTGTCTCCGCGTTCGACCACCCTCGCCACAACCACTAACACCGTCGCCGACCCACTTTGGGTGTGACACTGCTCCCGTTCGGTGTCGAACGCCTCGACGACGTGCTCGGCGGCGGCGCACCACCCGGCAACAGCGTCTTGATCGCCGGCGAGTCTGGGGCCGGCGGCCGGGAGTTCGCCTACACCAGCGCGGCGATGAACGCGTTGGCGTCGGCAGATCCGGAGCTGTTCGACCTCTACTACGGGGAGCTGGCCGGCGACGCGGAACAACCCGACGAGGTCCACTACCTCTCGTTGTCCGCGGGCGAGGAGTACGTCGAACGGGAACTCCGGTACGTGATGGCCGACGAGATCGTCGACGCGGCCGTCGACGACATCCGGTTCCGTGATCTCTCGGAGGAGTACTTCCAACTGTCGAGCATCCCGCGGGAGTGGTACGTCGGCGAGGCGACCTCGTTGCGCGATCTCTCCGGCGGGGAGGACCGCGAGGAGGTGTTGAGTGCGCTCGGGGGGTATCTCTCGACTCACGCGAGCGGGAACCTGATCGTGATCGACTCGCTGACGGAGTTGGTCGACGCCGCCGGCGGGGAGATCAGCTGGGACGACGTGGCGATGTTGGCCCGCGGGCTGGGGAAGGCGGCCCACTCGTGGGGGTGTCTCCTGTTGGCAATCGTCAACGTGGACACGCTGACGGACATCGAGTACGGACAGTTGATGGACGCCAGCGGCGGCACCTTGGAGTTCCGGTGGGAGTCGGGCGGCTCACAGCGCGCCCGGACGATGGTCGTCAGGGAGTTTCGTGGTGTGCTCTCCCAACTGGAGGAGGAGAACATCGTCCAGTTCGAGACGGAGATCCACGACGGCGGGCTCGACATCAGCGACGTGCGGAAGATTCGCTGAGCATCGGCACAGTTACTTAACTCGCCGCCGGCAAATAGGATGACAGATGGCTGGTGAACAGGCGGCGGATCTGCCGGAGCCGTTGCGCGAGTGGGTAGAGGCTCGTGCGGCCGAGACGGGTCGGAGCCCGCCGGAAGTGCTCGCACGGGCGGCCGCGGCGTACCGTCTGTTGGACGAACACGACGACCTCCTCCCGGAGCCGCGCGACGGGGAGCTCCCGGGTCGTGTCGCGGCCTTAGAGGCGGATCTCGACGACGTTCGCGACCGGGTCGTCCAACTCGGGAGCGAGGTTGACGCCGTGAACGGGAAGGGAGGCGAGACGAACACGAGCGGCGCGGACCTCAAACGGGTCGAGTCGCGGCTGGCCGAACTGGAGGCGACACTCGACGAGCAGATCGAGGACGTTCGCGAGCGCGTGGTCCAGGTGAAACGCGAGACGGACGAGAAGGCGGCCACAGACCACGACCACTCAGAACTGCGTGCGGAGGTGGAGGCGGCTGTCGACGACGCAACGGCGGCCACGGAGACGGCCGAGTCCGCGCTGACGGAGGCAGAGACGTTGGCATCGGACCTCTCGGAGATCCAGTCGACACTCGACGGCGGGTTCGACAACTACGAGAGCATCCTCCGTGGGCTGAAAGACAACACCGACGAGGTGCGCGACCGGACCGACCGGCTCGTCACGGCCGTCACCCAACTGCGCGACCGGGTCGTCGAGTTGGAGACGGCCGCCGAACGGCGGGCCGACGCCGAAGCACTCCAACAGGACGCGACCCAGAAGGGGGTGACCGACGCGGTGTGTAACGCCTGTGAGTCCACCGTCTACCTGGGGTTGTTGGGTGACGCCCGGTGTCCACACTGCGAGGCGCCGTTCGAACGAGTCGACGCGGACACGGGGTTGTTCAGACCGCCGCGACTGGTCGTCGCCGACCGGCCGGCGTTGGAAGGGACGCCCACGGACGCCCGCGGCGACGACCGC
>JAHENP010000177.1 GCA_018609965.1 Haloferacaceae archaeon | reverse complement strand
GGACGACCCGACGCTCGCGGTCGGGGTCGCCGACCACGTTCAGCCCGGTCGGGGCGAGTTCGCGGTCGGCGGGCGCGAACGACGTGTCCAGCGTCGCGCCCAGCGCCCGCACCCGCTGGGCGGGCACACAGACCGACAGCGAGCAGACACCGTCCTCGGGTTCGTGCCGCGCCGCGTACGCCGCCAACACGCGGTCGACGACCGCGGCGTCCACCAACGGCAGGTCGGCGGCGACGGTGAGCACCGGCGGCGCGAGTCCGCCGCGGTCCATCCCCTCGTCGAGGTCCGCCACGTACCCCTCGCCGCTCGTCTCGACGACGGTCAGCGAGCCGGGGGCCGGTGTCGATCCGTCACCGCCAGCGAGGTGTGTTCGTGTCGCCGGCGTGTGCGGGGAGACGGCGGCGACGACGCGGTCGACACCGTCGGCCGTTGCCAGCGCGTCACACACCCGGTCGACCATCGGTCGACCGCCGACCGGGACGAGCGGCTTCTCCGTGTCCGTCCCGAGTCGGGTGCCACGCCCGCCACACATCAGCAGCGCGTCCACGCTGTCACCTCCCTCATCCGAGTGTCCACACCACCACCCCCGTGTGGATCGCGAGCACGCGTGTCAGTTCGTTCGCGGCGCCAAACACGTCACCGTTGACACCGCCGAGCCGGTCACGCGCCAACCACAACAGCCCGACGACGACCACCCCGGCGGCGAGAAACGCGGCGCTCGTCACGCCGACGACGGGCCAGACGGCGCCCGTCGCGGCGGAGACGGTCGGCGCGGGACTCGTCGCACCGCCTGCGAGCCACGCGAGCACCGCGGCGGGGGCGGCCGCGACGACGACCGGGGGGAGGTCCCGAGCGGTCGTCGTCGCGGTCAGCGCCGAGGCGAGCCCCTCGTGGGTCGCGGTGCCGAGACACACCAGCGTCGCCATCGCGGTCTTGGCGGCTACCTCGCTTGCGACGACGAGCACGACCGCGATCAGGGTCGGGACGGACGCGAGCGCCATCCCGGCGGTGAACAACCCGCCGACGACGACCGCAAGCGCCAACGCGCCGCCGGCGCCGAGGTCGCTGTCGCGCAACACCGTCCGGCGTTCTGCGGGAGCACCGTGGACGGCCGCGGCGTCACCGAGATCCGCGACGCCGTCGGCGTGTGTCGGCCCCGTGAGCAGGTAGACGGCGGCGACGAGCGCCAGCCCCCGGGTCGCGGCCGGGCCGGGAAGCAGTGTCGTCGTCGCCACCAGCCCACCCAACAGCCAGCCGGCCAACGGGAACGCGACTGGGCGCGCGCCGAACGCCTCCCACGCGGTCGCCGACCGGCCGACGGGGAGCCGCGAGAGGAACCCGACCGCTCCCCGGAGTGCGGTCAGAACCACACGGCCACCCCCGCGAACAGTCCCGTGATCCCGGCGGCGGCGGTGACGACCCGGACCCCGTGTCGTGCCGCGCCCGTCGTCGGAAGCGAGGCGTCGGGCGCGAGATCGTACGCGCCCGGCTTGCGGAGTCGCACCCCGAGCACGGCCGCCAGCGTCGCCATCGGCCACCCGGAGTTCGGCGACGCTGGTTCGTCCGCCCACTGGCGTGCGGTCACGACCGCGCCCGGCCGGCCGCCAGCGAGTGCCACCAGCGCCGCCGTGAGCCGCGCCGGGAGCCAGACGACCGCGTCGTCCAGCCGCGCACTCGCTTGGCCAACGGGTTTCGACCGGTAGCCGAGCATCGAGTCCATCGTGTTGACCGCCTTCACCCACCCCGCCGCGCCGGCGCCGACAGCCGGCGAGAGTTGGGCGCCGACCGCGAACGCCGACAGCGGCGCGACCAGCCCGTCCGCGAGATTCTCCGCGAGACTCTCGACGGCCGCACTCCGCAGGTCCGCGGCGTCGAGATCGGCCGTCTCCCGGCCGACCAACGCCCGAACCCGGTCGCGGGCCGCCGCGGTGTCCGTCTCGGTGGCGTCGATCACCTGTCGTCCGACCGACACCAGCATCCGGAGGCTCGTCGTCGCGAAGAGCACCGTCCCCGCCGCCAGCGCGGTCGCAACAGTGTGGACCGGTCCGTCGCCGACGGCCGCGGCACTCGCGACGACCGCCCAACACAGTCCCGCGGCCACGAGCGGCAACAGGGTCGCGGCCGCGAGCCCGACAGCCTGCGGGTGTTGCCACTCCCGGTCGACGACCCCGACGAGTCGGCCGAAGACCGCAACCGGGTGAATACGGCCGGGGAACTCCCCGACCGCCGCGTCGGCGGCGTACGCGAACACCACTGCGGCTGTCGCCGCGCTCACTCGTCGGTCACCTCGTCGTCCATCTCCAGCGTGGTGAACTTCGGACAAACGTACTTGAACCGCTCGGTGGGCGGGTAGAGACAAAGCGAGCGTCGGCGAGAACAGACGGGACGGCGGCGTCTCAGACCGCGTCCGTGCCGGTCGCGCCGGTGCGGATCTGGTAGGCGTCCGACACCGGGAGGACGAAGATCTTCCCGTCGCCGGCCTCGCCGGTCTCGGCGGCACCCGCGATGGCGTCGACGACATCCTCGGCAGACACGTCCGCGACCACACACTCGATCCGGGTCTTCTGGTGGAGGTCGACGGTGTACTCCTCGCCGCGGTACTGGCCGATCTTCTCCGGCTGTGAGCCCCGCCCGGCCACGTCCGAGACGGTGAGTGACGGTGCCCCCACCTCAGCGAGTGCGGTCTTGATGTCACCCAGTCTCTCCGGGCGGACGATTGCGACGACCATCTCCAGTTCCGCGTCCGTCTCGCTGTCGTCGCTCACGTCTCCTCACCTCCGGCGGCGGCGTCGGTGTCCGGGGTCGTCTCGGTCGTGTCCGGCGTCGTCGTCTCGGTCGTCTCTGCCGGCGAGTCCTCGGCGCTCGTCGCGTCCGTCGCCGGCACACCGCCGTCGGTCGCGACATCGTCGTCTGCGGAAGCGGTGGTCGCAACGCCGCCGTCGGGGACGGCACCCTCGTTTTCACCGAACTCGGGGTAGGCGGCGACACCGTGTTCGACGCGGTCGAGCCCGTTCAGTTCGTCCTGCTCGGAGACGCGCAGTCCGAACACCGAGTCGGCGACGAGCAACACACCCATCGTCGTCAACACGGTCCAGGTCCCGATCACGAGACTCCCGGTGATCTGCATCACCAGCTGTGCCACGGAGAAGCCGGCCACGTCGAAAAACGGGATGAGGATCGTCCCGATGAAGCCCGCAGAGCCGTGGACGGCAAACACACCACACACGTCGTCGATCCCCAGCGACTCGACGACCCAGCGGTACACCAACGGCGTCTGGACGCCGCCGACCACACCCAGG
>JAHENP010000176.1 GCA_018609965.1 Haloferacaceae archaeon | reverse complement strand
ACCACACCGGTCTTACTCACGACCTGCAGCTGGTTCGTCACCTGCGCGCTGGACTCCTCACCGGTCTGTTGGGACTTCGACTGCAGGAAGCCCGCCGTGTTGATGAGCACCCCAGCCGCGATGGCGGCGACGAGCACCATCGCGATGAAGACGATTAGCGTTCCGATACCTACCTGACCACGCTCCGTACTCGGGAGCCGGTCGGTTATACCGTCGATCCGTTCGCGGAGTGTGTCGCGGATCATCGTTTGTTCTGGCAAGCACCCAGAGGTGCTCGACGGTCACACCTGCGACTGGGGTACGTAAATAGGCTGTGTCCGCAGAATTAGAACTGATAATGGGCGGTCTAGTTGCCACGCTGGGCGGTAACGCGTACTCCGGTCTGTGTTGCGACGCGCCAGTGTGAACACAGCCGACAGAGACGCGTGGTCGTCGCCACCACGACCACCCCGTGTCGTGGTGAGACGGCCACTGGGTGGTGCGGCGCCGCCGGAGCCAGTCACCCCGCCGGGAGCCTGTCGGCACCGGCAGACGGACCACACCGGCGGCCGACGACGCTTCCTGTTCGGTGGCGGATGTCGTGGAGCCGTCGTCTCGGCGTGTTTCCAGCCGGGGGAGGACAGCCACGACGACTGCCGTCCAGGCGACCCCGAGACTGAACCCCACGCCGTGTGCGACACCACCGGAGACGACGGGCGTGTCGACGGCCGGCGCCAGCGCACACCCGACGGTCGCCAACGCCGCGACCGCGACCGGGAGCGGTGCGGTGTGTGCCACGAGACGCCCGGTCTGTCGGAGCGGGACCGTCTCTGCGAGTCGGTCTGCCGGCAGCCGCTCTGTGACACGCAAACCGACAACGACGACTGCGGCAACAACAGCGACGGCGGCGACGCTCACTGCCGCGATGTCGGCAGCCCCGCACACGACGCCGATAGCCAGCCCGGCCGTCGGGGCGAACACGAACGGTTTCCGAGTTCGCCACAGCGCCAGTGTCGCGACGACGAGTGTCACCCCGGCGACGCCGCCGACGAGTCCCGACGCACCCAGTGAACTCGACACACGCACGTCACTGAGGTGGCGGTACCACAGCAGTGTCGTCACGGACAACGGGAGCGGGGAGACCACGCCGATGCCGACGACTGCCGTCCAGTACTGTTGGACCCGCTCGTGTCGGTGTGCGACCGCCAGTCCCGGAAGCGCGACGACCAACAGGCCGAGCGCGTTCGTCGTCGCGTGGGTGTGGCTGGCGTGGACGTAGTGGGTCGTCCACAGCGTGTGGACGGTGGGGTCACGATGCTGGAGAACGAACCACGCTGTTGTCTGTCCTGAGAGACCAGTGAGCGCGACCAGCCCGCCGGCGACGAGACACAACGCGGCGGTGCCGGCGGCGGCCCGCGTTCGTGGTGTCGGCTGCATCCCTGGTCACTCACCCAGAACCCGTTCCCACGGAACGACCTGCCGAACACCGACGAGCAACACGACGGCGACGACGGCGGCAGCTACGCTTGTCACGTACGACGCCGGCGACGGCGTGTCGATTGCGAGCCGCGCCGCGGCGTTGATCGGCGACAACGGTGACAACGCGGTCATCCCGAACAACCCGAGCGTGAGCAGCGAGTACAGTGTCTGTGCGACCCGCCGGTCCGGCGTCGCGATTGCGAGTGTCACCCCGAGGACGATCACCACCACCGTCGCGCCGGCGACGAGTAGGGTGAGCCACGGGAGGTTCGCAATCGGTGTTCCGTTGAACTCCAACAGAGTCATCCACGCCACCGCCTGGATGGGTGTGATCGCGGCCGCCGCGAGCAGTTTCCCCTCGACGATCTCCGTCAGCGTAACCGGGGCAACGCGGAGCAGCTCCAGTGTCCCGCGGTCGATCTCCTCGGTCAGCGAGTCGACGGTGATCGACCCACCGATGAACACGGGGAGGAACAACAACAACGGCACCAACACGGTGTAGGTGAAGCCGAAGTAGTTGTTCGACGCGCTCCGTGGCGGCGGGTCCAACGTCGCCCGCGTGAGTTGGTCGCTGCGCTGTGCCCGTTCTGTTTGTTCGTAGGTCCGCAGTGCCGTCCGGACCTGGGTGACGACGAGTGTGGTCTGGATGTTCGAGTCCGGGACCAACACCGTGACCGCGATCCGGCCCTCGTCGCCGCCAGCCGCCAGCAACGCAGCGTCCACCTCGTTGCGTTCGAAGGCACCGCGGGCGGCCTCCCGGCTGGTGTACTGCTGGACGCCGAGACCGGGGGTCTGTTGGACCGCCCGTGTCAGGTCGTCGGTGTCGTCGCCCGCGACGGCCGTGTCGACGAGGCCGGCCTGGCTGTCATCGGGGCTGTACAACGACACCAGCCCGACAACGAGGAACGACGAGAAACCGGCGACGAACAGCTGGATCACGATCGCCAACACGATCGTCTTCTCGCTGAGCAACGACCGAATCTCACGTCCTGCGACGACCCGGCGTGTGCCACGCCGGAGGAACTGGAAGTCACTCAAGCAACACCACCACCACGCTCATGTCGTACGCGAAGTGGAGCCCGATCGCCAGCCCCAGCGTCAGGAGGTACTGACGCCACGTTCGTGTCGCACCAATCGCGGCGACAGCCGACGCAGTCACGTGGAGTACCAGCGGCGCTGCGAGGAGACCGAGTGTCGTTCCCGGACCCAGTCCAGCCGGCGCGAGTGCCGCCTCCCCGAGCGGGAGGTTGTCGAGCCCGACCACCTGTGCGATCGCCGTCGCCTTCTCTCCGAGGAAGAATCCGACGCCGGAGAGCACACCGAGAACGACCGCAGCAGCGTAACTCCGTTCGAACCGGTCGCGTTGGAACGCAGCGTACAACGGGAGACTCTTGACGACCTCCTCGACGACCGCTACTTGGAGCAACAACACTGGGATCGTCAGCTCCTCGGGAAACGTAACGAGCACCGCGATCCCGAGCAGTTCCGCGACGAACACGAACGGGATCAGTGCCGCAGACAACAACAACACAGAGAGTCGTCCAGAGAGTTGTGCATCGAGCGCGTCGAGAAGCTTCGCGGGCACGCGTCGCTGTGTGAACATATCCTCCTCGCGGTAGATCCCAGCCCCGAGGAGAAACAACATTCCCGACGCGACGTAGAACGGCCCCGTCGAGAAGAGATACTCCCCGAGTGTCGTCGCCACGCCGCCGGTCTGGAGATCCCTGACGACGAGTGTCAGCGGTGAGATCAACGCCACGGGGATGATCGTCGTGAAGATCGCCGGGACGAACACGTACGTCGTCACGAACACGGTGATTGTCACTGTCACGAACGTGAGTTCCTTGAACGACCGGGCGAACATCGCCCCCAAGAACGTCGCGCCCAGATACACCAACGCGACGGGAAACACCGCCAACACGGAGAGCACTCCGCCGTCGACGGCGAGTGTGACGCCGACGGTCGTCACGCCGAGTGCTGTGAGGTACGGGAGTGTCTTTCCTGCGACGATGTCTAACGCCGACAACGGCGCGACCAACAACAGCTCGCCGCGCCGGTCGATCCGTTCGTTGAGGATCGTCGAGCCGTACGCCTGGACGATGAAGTTCATCGGGACGAGAAACAGAAACGCCAGTATCAACGACCCGAACGGGAACGGCGGTGCGATTTCGGCGGGTGAACCCGTCGTCTGCCCGGTGAACAACGACCCCGCACCGTCGTCACCGTCGCCGAACAGTCCGCCTCCCTCGGCGGCGGTCGCTGTCCGCCTCGGTGTCTGGTCGTCGCCGCCGGTCTGACCGTCGACCGTTGTCCTGTCACTGCTCTGTGTCACGGCAGGTGTCGCCGTGCCGACCGACACCGTATCGTCGGCTGGTGTCGCCGCGTCGGTGGTAGCCCCGTCGCTGGGGTTGTTGGAGTCGTCGTCCCCATCGCCGCCGGTGTCGACCGAGACGCCGGTGTCAGACTGGACGACGTACTGGACGGTGACACGCACCGGAAACGCCGCGCTCTGATTCTCTTCTCGATTCATCAACTGTGTGTTGTGACGGCGAACCGCGTCGCCGAACGCCGACAAGGCGGCCTGCGCCTTCTGTGTCTGTGGCGGGACAACCCGCGCGCTCCGGTCGGTCGGGTCCGTGTCGACGACACGGAGGGTCGCGCGGTCGTCAGAGGGCGACACGGGCTCTAGTTCAGTCGCGCGGTCGACCGGCGTGTGAAAGGGACTCGACTCCGTGACACCAACCCGGTAGAGTCCGTCGTTGGGCGTTGTTCCGACGCCAGTGACCCCCGCGACAGCCGTGCTCCCGACGAGCGCGAGCGCGGCGACTCCGAGCAACACGCTCCGACGGTCGAGGGTCCCCGCGGTGTTGCTGATCTCCCAGCGAGCAACCCGGAGGAGTTTCCGGAGGTTCACCCACGGTCACCCCACGTGCGAGGACGCGAGACGAGAGACGAGACCGGGCGTGTGATCATCTGTCTACTGTTGGGGACCGTGAAGGAGAAAAACACGTCGCCGTCGGCTACAACGAGACGGCGTCGCGGGTGTCGAGCAGACTCGGAATCCGAAGCACGACCTGTTTGGTCGCACCGGACACTGTCGTGATCTTCATCTCGATGGTCGCCCCGGGCTCCAACGTTCCGGGGTCGAGGATGATCTCGAAGTAGTCACCCGACGACAACACAGGAGCAGTGTCGTCGGGGTCCTCGACTGCGTTGATTGTGAACGTCTGGTCCTCGAGCGAGCGACTCTCGCTGAACGTGGTGACAAAGCCCCCGTCGGGCGCGGTGTACGAGATGATCGTCTGGCTCATGTCGATGTTGTCTGCACCCGGACCACGAGTGACGACGAGTTCAAGTGTCGTCACTTCTGTCCGTGACCCCGCCGAGTCTGCCGAGACGAACGAGAGTGCGTTCGAGACACCGTCTTCTGGGTCGGGATTCCCGCTGAGGCTGTTCTCGCCGCCGTCGGCGAACTGGACCGACTGACCCCCGCTGCGGAGAATAACCGATCCCCCGACGACGCGGAGCGCTGCGGGGTCGGCCACGGTCAGCGAGTCCCCGTCGGGTGCCGTCAGCGTGTACGACTGGGTGTCGGAGTTCTTCTCGATGGAGACATCGACTTCGACTGCTCCAGACCCTGTCTCAAGTTGCAACTGAGGGTCGTCGTTGTTGGCGTCGTTACCGTCGCCGCCGTCGTTGTCCGCCTCGATCTTCACGTCACCGTCCGTACTCTCCGCGACGAAGGAACCACCGTCGAAGACGGTGATCTCGCTGGTCGAGTCTTGAATCGTCAACTCCTCGGCGACGACGTTGATCGTCTCCTCGGAAAGTGAGCTGTCGGTGATATCCAGTGCCGTGTCGATGTCGTCGTCACCTGTCCCCAGCGTAACAGTTCCCTGGTCGGTAACCAGGTTATCACCCTCCTCAAGATTGATCGTGAGAGTGTTCCCGTTCTGTGTAATCTTATAGACAGATTCATTCACGACATTAATTAAAATATCATTAGAATCTCCAACTGAGATACTGTTCCCGTTCCCGTCTTTGAGGCTGCTGGGGGACCCGCTCGTCGAGACGGCGCTGGACGACACCGTGGTCGGACTCCCGTCGGGGTTGTTCACGAAGAACGTGCTGTCGCCGTCGTTCAGAGTGAGCCGGTTCAGTGTCTTCTCGGCGGAGACGGCCCCCTGCGTCGTCACTCCCGTCTTGCTCACCACCTGCAGCTGGTTCGTCACCTGATCCGTGCTTTCCTCGCCGGTCTGTTGAGCCTGTGACTGGAGGAAGCCGGCCGTGTTCAACAGTACGCCGGCAGCGATCGCAGCGACCAACACCATCGCGATGAACACGATCAGCGTTCCGATACCCACCTGCCCGCGCTCCGCGCCAAACAACCTGTCACGCTGCGACACCCCAGTCGTCTTGGCGGTGTCGCGTTCACCTTCCCGGGGTGAGTCCGTCATACAGGTACCAGTATTGATACCTCACCACTTATACTCTGGGGAGCGAATTGGACTGACCGCCGAAGCGGCGGTAATCACGAGACCAGAGCGTGACAGGCAGCTCTCGTGAGACCACAGCCACGGCGTGGAGTCGTCAGAATCTTTTCGCCACGGGCTGGACTCACCCGCGTGAGCGACAGCACCGACTCTGACCCCGTGTGGCGGCTGTTGAACGCGCTCGCGGTGCTGGTCGGGCTGCTCGTCGTTGGGATGATCGTGGTCTTAGTCGTCACCTCGATTTGACCCCGGCCCGAGTGACCCGAGCAGACACGACGTGTGTGGAGTGTGTCGACCGCGACGTTGAAATCCACGGCCGCTCTCCCGCCGGTATGGAGTTCGACACGACCACCACGGCGGGCGTGTTCGTCGCTGTCGTCGTACTGGCGGCGGTCGGGATGACGTTCACGCCGATGCAGACGAGCACAGTGTTTATGATGGTCGTCCCGTCGGTCGTGGTGTTCGGCGTCCTGATGGTCGCGCTGGGCATCAAACACGGGGAGTACCGAGCAGGTAACTGACTCGCCAACGGACGGCGTTTTTCACCCGGACGCAATTCCTGCCAGTTTATACCTCGGCGGTCGAAGCCTCACACACGATGGTCGTCGGAGACATCTCGACGGGAACGGAACTTGCCGTGATCGGCGCCGGACCGGGCGGCTACGTGGCGGCGATCAGGGCGGCACAACGCGGGCTCGACACCACCCTCATCGAGCGAGACGCCTACGGTGGCACCTGCCTCAACTACGGCTGTATCCCCTCGAAGGCGTTCATCCACGGGTCGAGTTTGGCCTGGGAGACCGAACACGCCGAGGAGTTGGGAATCCACGCCGACCCCGCAGTCGACATGGCACAGATGCAGTCCTGGAAATCAGACGTGGTCGACAAACTCACCGGCGGGGTCGAGAAGCTGTGTAAGGCCAACGGCGTTAACCTAATGGAGGGGACCGCAAAGTTCACCGACGACACCACGCTCCGGGTGGAACACGACGGCGACGGGCAGGGGAGCGAGACTCTGGAGTTCGAGCAGGCGATTGTCGCCACCGGCTCCCGCCCAATCGAGGTGCCGGGGTTCTCCTTCGGGGACGAGCCGGTGGTCTCCTCGCGGGGGGCGTTGGCGTTCGACACGCTGCCAGACCGGTTGGTCGTCGTCGGCGCGGGCTACATCGGGATGGAGCTGTCGACGACGTTCACCAAACTCGGTGTCGACGTGACCGTCGTGGAGATGCTCGATGACGTGCTCCCGGCCTACGAGGACGACGTGCGCCGGGTGATCCGGAAGCGCGCGACGGAGCTGGGCGTCGAGTTCCAGTTCGGCGAGGGCGCCTCGGAGTGGCGCCAGCAGGGTGACGGGATCGTCGTCGAGACGGAGACCGAGGACGGCGAGGTCTCGGAGTACCCCGCCGACAGGGTGCTCGTCGCGGTCGGGCGCCAGCCGGTGACGGACACGTTGGATCTCGACCGCGCCGGAGTGGAGCCGGACGAGAACGGGTTCCTCCAGACGGACAGTCGCGCCCGGACGGAGACAGACCACATCTTCGCCGTCGGCGACGTGGCCGGCGAGCCGATGCTCGCACACGCCGCCAGCAAGGAGGGGATCGTCGCCGCCGAGGTCGCCGCCGGCGAGCCGGCCGCGCTCGACTACCAGGCGATCCCCGCGGCGGTGTTCACCGACCCCGAGATCGGCACCGTCGGGATGACCGCCGACGAGGCCGCGGACGCTGGCTTCGACCCCGTGGTGGGCGAGATGCCGTTCAACGCCTCCGGGCGCGCGCTCACCACCAACCACCCCGAGGGGTTCACGAAGATCGTCGCCGACGGCGACACCGGGTTCGTCCTCGGCGGGACGGTCGTCGGCCCGGAGGCCTCGGAGCTGATCGCCGAGATCGGGTT
>JAHENP010000175.1 GCA_018609965.1 Haloferacaceae archaeon | reverse complement strand
TCGTTGCTGTCGGCCGAGGACTACCGCGAGGCGGTGTCGGAGCCGACGACGGAGCCGGTGGCGACGATCTACCGCGAGGGGTCGTATCCTGGCGCCCACGACAACTCCGTGTTCGCGATGATCGCCTTCTACGAGATGGTCGGCCTCTCGTGGGCCGAGACCCGCGAGAACGTGATCGAGTGGCTCCACGACACCGGCACGTGGGAACGCGGCGGGTTCGAGGAGTCCTCGCCCGGGGAGTTGGTCGACAAGAAACGCCACGTGTACGAGGCGGGCTACGGCTGGAAGGAGAAGGCAACCGCCGCCAAGCGCGTGATCGACGCCCACCGGTAGAGCCGGCGTCCCGTTTTACTCGGCGTCACCCCGAAACGGATTTAGCTCTCGCTCCGGCAGTGTGATCTACGTGCAGTCTACAGGGAAGACGAGTCCGTTCCGGGCGGCGAAGGTCGCGCTGGTGACGTTGCTCGCCGTCGCGGTCGTCGTCGGCCCCGCGCTCGCACTCACCGGTGATGTCCACGTCACTACCTACGGCGTCGACGACTCCGCTGTGTTCACCGGGGTCGAACGCCCGGATCGGGCGATCTCCGGCCAGGTCGCGGTGACGTTCCACCTCCGGCAGGGGACCGGTGTCGTCGAGATCACCTCCGCGACGCCGAGCGGGCAGACGATCGACACCGCGAGCGTCTCCACGACCGACGAGACCGTCCGACTCCACTGTACCGTCCGGGGCCTGTGTGTCATCCAGGCGATTGCAGACGGGCGGATCACGAGTGAGATCGTCGTCGACATCGAACTCCAGTATCTCCCCGACCTCGGCTGGCTCCCGGTGTCTGGGGCGGTGACGGCTCGCTGAGTCGACGCCGGGGGTTCGTGAGCCGGCGCTGTGGGTTTGGGACCCGGCGTTGGGGGGTTGGGGAACCGACGCTGAGGGTTTACGAACCGGCGCGGGCACTGGTTTCGCACAACGCCGGGAGATACGTGATCGTCACACGAGCACAGAGACGTGTCTGAGGCGCGTGTGACCGACGGCCGAGCCGTCACACGGGGTGTGTGGCCGTGAGCGTCGCCCGGCCGGCGGTCGAACTCCCCAGCGCGGCGGCGGTGTACCACTACGCCGTCGACGCGGGCGCGGCCGGCGTGACCTGTCCGACGGCCGGGAGCCTCCGGGCCGTGGTGGCGGCCGTTGAGGAGGCGACGCTGTCGGTGTACGCCGCACCGTCCGCGCTCGCCGGACTGGGGTGGCCCGGTCGCTACCGACTCGCCGGTGCCGTCGCCCGCGGACGTGTCGACCTCGCGGCCGCTGAGACGGTCGCGGCGTGCCGAGCGTGGGGCGAGGAGTGGAGTGGAACACTCGACCGCGCCAGTCGCCGGCTGGTGTTCGACAAGCAACCCGCGATCCCGACCGACACGTACGGTGAGTCCGTGACGCTGGACGTTCCGACACACCAGACCGCACGGCGGGTGATCGCGTCGTGGCCAGCGCCGGTCGCGGAGACGTTCCGGACCGCCGCCACACGCGGCCCGCTCCGGTCGGGGACGGGGTTCTCGACCGGGCTGACGGCCGCGTGGGGACTCGCCCGCGCCGGCAGCACCGCGGCCGACGTGCGCCGACTCGGCGCGTCGCTGGGCTGTCGGGCGGCGGCACTCGATGCGCTCGGCCGACTCCGTCGGTGTGAGGCGGTGTCGGTCGCCGACGACCGACTCGCCGCCCGCGTGGACGACCCGTGGCCCGGCGCGTTGGTGCGACTCGTCGGCCACCGATGACCCGCGCCGGAGACACCGGCCGGCGTGGCGAGGGTGTACAGCCCGGTGTCGTCGAATCCCAGCGGTGTGACACACGCCGTCCGACATCCCTCTCCGGGCTCCTCCCCCGGGGGCCCGGTCGTGTCACCGCTCGGGAGCGCGCGTAGTCGACCATCTGCTTATTGTATCTTTTTCTGTTGTGTCTGATCTAATTTGTTGGCGAAGCTGATATAGGCCACGAGTGGTGACAGTGCCGTATGCGAGTGGTTGAGCGCGACGAGGGGATCAGAGCGGTGACCGACGGGAAGACCGTGACGGTCGAACTCGGCGAGGCGTGGGCGTACGCCGAGGACCCGCCGGAGGATGTCGGCGGGCCGAGCTACCTGCTCACCTGTCGGGAACACGTCGCGCCTGCGACAGCCGTTCGGCTCCCGGCGGGTGGCGTCGCGGTGATCGAGCCGGACGGGGTCGAACGCCGTGTGGGACGCGGCGAGACGGAGTCGGTCGCGCCCACGGAGACGGTGGTCGCACAGGCGGCGATTCCGACGCTGTGTCGCCCGGTCGCGGGCGGCACCGTCACGGTCGACACGGCCGGCGAGCCGACGGTGGCGACGGACGGCCCGGTGACACTCGGCTGGATCACGCCACCAGACGCCCCCGTCGCGCGGATCGTCGCCGGCCGAGCGCCACAGTCGATTGCGGACGCGGTGACGGCCGCGAGCGTCTCGTTGCCCGGCGTCCACTCGCCGCGGCGGACCTGGCCGAACGCTCGCGCGCCAGCGCCACGGCTCGTGCTCGACGGCAACGGCCACGATCCGGCCGCGGTCGACTACATGGACAGCGGCGTCGAACTGACCGTGCCGGAGACGGACGCGTTGTCGTACGTCGTCGGCACGTCGACGCTGGCGTACTACCTCGGCGCGTCGGTGAGCGTGACGGACACGACCATCGCGCGGCTCCACGCCGGCGGGGAGGCGTGGCCGTTGGGCGCGACCCCGGAGGCGGCGGATCGCAAAGCGTCGTCGTGGCTCCGGCGGATCTTCTATCTGGACTGTCTCGTGCGGTGTGCGGGGCCGGACGGCGTCCGCCTGCGCGAGGCGGACGACGCACTCGCCTTTGTCGCCGGCGACGCGCCGGAGCTGTTCGATCTCGACATCGGGCCGCGGGTGACGCGGTATCTGGCGGCCGACGACGCGGTGCTTGAGGAACTGCCGCGGTGGCCGGAGGCGGTCCACGTCGCGCCCGAGCCGCGGCGCGTCCCGCGGCTGGCCCGGTATCTCGGCCGGCTGGCGGACGTGCGGCTCCCGCGCGGTGAGGAGCTGACGGTCGCGGTGCTGTCGGGCTGGGAGCCGGACGTGCCGGTGCGGGGCCAGTCGCGTCGGGTTCCCGTCCCGCGGATCGTCCCGGAGGCCCACGGCGAGGCGGGGGTCGTCGGCTGGGACGCGCCGGGCCGGCCGATGGGCGCGTTCGACGCCCGCGGCGACCCCGCGAACGACGCGAACGGCGACGAGGCGTTGCAGGTGGTGGTCGTCCACTGCGGCTGGCAGTCGCCACACGGCACGCTGGAGCGGTGGCGCGCCCGCGAGGACGAACTCGCACTCGACGTGGAGACGGTCTCGCGGCCGACGGTGGACGAACTGCAGGCGACCCTGCGCCGGAACGTCGACGTGGTCCACCTCGCAGCACACCACGAGTACGACAACGGCGTGAAGTGCTCGGACGGCTACCTGAACGCGCACGAACTGTCTGGGGTGGGGGCGACCGCGGTCGTCGCCAACTGCTGTGACTCCGAGCGGTGGGCGCGGAAGGCGGTCGACAACGGAGCAGATGTTGCGGTCGCGACCACTGGCCCGATTCCGGTCGTCGAGGCCGAGCGCGACGGTGCCGATCTGGCTGGGCTGTTGTCGCTCGGCTGGTGTGTGGAGCGCGCGGTGGGTGTGTTGCGGGAGATCTACGACGGGGCTGGGTGGGTGACTGTCGGTGATGGCGGAGCGTGCGTCGGTCAGTCTCGTCCACCGACGCCTGCCAGAGTATCAATTGATACCACAAATGACACTGTGCAGATCGACTATCTCGGCTCTAACACTCCGGGATACCGAATAAACGGACTGCAAGAGATGGCTCCTCGACTTCCTGGAAAAGTAAAATATGATGAAGTGGATCGCAGTCATCTCAGCGAGCATCTTGATTCACCCGCCATCGTGGATAGTGATCAAATCACTTGGATGGATTAGTCATTACTGACTGTGTTTGGCCCTCCACTACCGGTTCCATCCATCGGATCAACAAGTGTCTCATTGTTGACTAGATTGCTGACATCAACACTCGCGTTTGTGTCACCAACAACAGCCACAGCGACAGAAGCAGTGAAGACGACGGCGACGACGAGCACAGTCGGGTGTCGGGCGAGCCACGCGAGCGCGCGCCGGTGCGGGCGAGACATGCTCTTCCGTCTTGGCTCGAAGATCAAAGTCGCTGTGGAAGAAACGT
>JAHENP010000174.1 GCA_018609965.1 Haloferacaceae archaeon | reverse complement strand
CGGCGGCGGCGGCGGAGGCGACCGAGCGACTCAACGCCCTCGCGGCCGCGCTCGGGTCGAGTCTCACCCTCGACACGGACGGTGTGACCGACCCCGAGACGGACGCCGCCGACGAGGCGGACGTGACGACAACGACGTTCGGCGACGCGGCGTTGTTCGACGCGGCCGCCGACAGCGAGCCGGCCGTGCCGACGGCGACACCGGCAGACACGCCGACTGAGAGTCCGACCCCGACCGCGACCGAGAGTCCGACCCCGACCGCGACCGAGAGTCCGACGGGGACGGAGCCGTCGGCAACCGCGACACAGACGGCACGGTCGACACAAGCGACACAGACGACACAGACGACGGGAACGGCGACGAGTGCGCCGGGACTCGGCGTGGTCGCCGGAATCGCGGGTGCGGTCGGCGGCGGGCTGGCGGCACTCGCCGGTGACGACGCGGCAGACGACGAGGAGTAGCCGAGTTCTGTCCCCGCTTGGCCCGCACAGACTGTCCAGTCAGGCGGTCGGGTCGGTGACGAACTCGAAACGGGCGCCGCCGGTCTCGGACTCGCCAACGGAGACGGTCCAGCCGTGTGCGTCCGCGATCTCCCGGACGATCGAGAGCCCGAAGCCGGTGCCGGCCTCGCTGGTGGTGGTTCCGGGGTCGAACAGCTCCTGCGGCGAGAGTGACGGGAGCCCGGTGCCGTCGTCCGTGACGACGAACCCGTCTGCAGTCTCGTGGACGCCGACGGAGACGGTCTCGTCGTTGTGTTCCAGTGCGTTCCGGAACAGGTTCTCCAACAGCTGCCGGAGTCGGCTCTCGTCGGCCCGGACGCGACAGTCGGTGTCACACACCAGCTCCCCGCTGGCGCCGGTGTCCGTCTCCGTCCGGGCGGCCGGCCAGGCGGCCCGTGCGACCCGTTCGACCCCGACCGGACTCACCTCCGTGACGTGTTTCCCCTGCCGGGCGAACGTGAGCATGTCGTCGATGAGTTCGTCGGCCCGGTCCAACGCGGTCAGCGCCTTGTCGAGCCGTTCGGCCGGGTCCTGGTCGGCCAGCGTCGCGAGTTCGACGTTGCCGCGGGCCACCTCCAACGGCGACCGGAGATCGTGGCTCACCAGGCTGGCGAACCGTTCGAGCCGCTCGTTCTGACGTTCGAGCTGTGCCTCGCGCCGCCGGAGCGCCCGTTCGCCGACGAGTCTGTCCAACACCGCCTCCGTGTTGGCCGCGAGCACGCGCCCCAACGTCCCGTCGCGGTCGTCCAACACGTCCACCTCGTCTGCGTACAGCGTCAACACCCCGTGTTCACCCAAGGGGTACGCGACGGCAGTCACGACTCCTGCGGGCGTCTTGACGACCGTCGGACCGTCGTCGCTCGCAGCTCCGTTGTTGTGTTCGTCGCCGTGTTCCCTGTCGTCGCGTTCGTCGCCGTGTTCCCTGTCGTCGGCAGCCCTACCACCGCCGACCCGGTCGAGACTGTCGGCGTCGGCGGTGACCCACACCGGTTCTGCGCGTTCGAACGCCCGTCCGACGGCACCCTCGCCGGGGGCACGCGGGGCCGCCGCAAGTGATTCCGTCGCGCCGCGTTGTGCGAGCACGTTCAGTCGGTCCGCTTCCGGATCGTGTCGGTGGACGGCACACAACGGCGGGTCCAACAGGTCTGCCGCGACATCGACGGCGTCGGTCGCGGCGGCCGCGACGGAGCCGGCGTCCATGAACTCCCGAGTGGCGTCGTGAAGTGCCGCCAGCCCGCGTCGGTACGTCCGAGCGGTCTGTTCGCGTGCGACCCGGTCCAACGCCGCGCCAGCCTGCGCGCCGAGTGTGGTCACCAGATCGCGGTCGAACGCGGAGAGGGCGTCTGGACCGTCCACCACCACGGCGAGCACCCCCCACTGACCGACCGGGACGGCGACGAGCTCACCACCCGGAGTCAGTGACGCGTCGTCTGCGTGGACGGCCGTCTCCGTGCGGTAACACCGCCCGACTGCGCCCTCGTCCACCGACCGGGGGTCGATCTCGGACAGCCTCGTCCCGTCCGTCGCAACCGGTTCGAGCACGTCTGCCCGTTCGTGGTAGAGCACACACCGGTCACACGAGACGGTCGCCCGCGCAGCCTCAACCGTCGCCTCGTGGACTGCCGCCGGGGTGCCGGCGGCCGACAGCGCCAGGCCGCCCTCGTTGAGCGCGGTGAGCCGGTCCCGGTCGTCGGTCGCGGCGTCGACTGCCCGCCCGATCCGGGCGGCGAGGGCCGCGAACCCAGCCTCCTCTCGCGGCTTGTGGGTGTAGTCGGTCGCTGACCCGAGCACGTCGGCGGCGACCGCGGGCGACCGCTCGGCGGCATAGACGACGATCGGGAGCCGTGGGTGGGTCTCACGAACCGCTCCGATCAGGTCCCGCCCATCTCCGTCCGTCACCCTCTGCCCACAGAGGAGGAGATCGACACCGTCGTCGAGCCGGTCGGTCGCGGCCGACGGCTCCGGCTCGGGGATCGTCTCGATCCCGGCGACGGCCGCCAGTCGATCACGCGCCCGCGACAGAAACTCTCGGTCGTCGTCGACGTGTAACACCCGTGGCCCCGACATCGAACACCGACTGGTTCGTGTTCCCCCCTGATACTTCTGACCCACGGTCGGCCGTCGCTTTCCGCCGGACGACCGACCGGCGGGCGGGTTACGCGCCGAGCCGACGGGGTCACGCGCCGAGTCGGCCGACTGCCCAGTAGATTGAAGCCCGTGTGGGCGACTGGTTCAGCTAGCCCTGGGGGGTTCACGTGCAACCGGAACCACTGTTGTTGTACCTCTTCGTCGTCGCGCCGCTCGTGGCGCTGTCGGTGTCCGTCGTCGGCTCGGTTCCCGTCGTGCTGGCGGTCGGCCAACGGTGGTTGTTACTGCTCGTTGCGGTCCCCGTGGTGATGATCGGCGCACAGGTGATCGAACTCGTCGCCGTCGTCCAGACGGGACAGCTCCCCGGCACCCCCGGCGGGGAGTTCGTCGAGACGACGGTGAACGTGCTCACGGCCGGCGCGGTGTACTACGGGCTGACGGTGACCCGGGATCGCGAGGCGTTGTCTGAACGGCTCTCCACCCAGCGTGACCGCCACGAACGGCTCCGCGAGGGGTCGTTGTCCCCGATCCTCGTCGTTCGCGACGGGACGATCGTCGAGGCGAACCCGGCGGCGACGGACTACTTCCAGGCCGATGAACTCGTGGACGTGTCGTTGTCGTCGCTCGTCGCCGAGGAGGCGTGGGCGCGCGTCCGGGAGCGGATCGACGCGGTCGCCGACGGCGGCGAGCCGGAACGGTTCGAGGAACTGCCGTGTCGCAGCCGGGCGGGCGAGGAACGGCTGGCGGCGGTCGTCGCCGCCCCGGCGGAGTTTGCGGGGCCGGGTGCGGTCCAACTCGACTTCCAGGATCTGACGGAACACCGGGAGATGTCCGCGGAGCTGGCACAGGTGCGCGACCGGTTGACGGAGACGTTCCGGAACACGAACGACGCGATCTTGTTTCTCGACCCCTCGGGTCAGGAGACGATTCTGGAGTGTAACGAGACGGCCGCGGCGTTGTTCGGCTACGACCGCGACCGGTTGTTGGAGACGCCGCCGACGGCGGTGTACGACCCGGAGACGCTGGCGGCGTTCGCCGATCAGGTCGCCGCCGAGGACGGCTACGTCGCGGACGAACTGGCCGCCGAGACCAGCGACGGGGAGACGGTGCCGACGGAGGTGTCGGGGTCGCTGACGACACTGGGCGACCGGGAGACACTGTTGGCAATCGTCCGCGACGTGCGGGACCGTCGCCGACGGGAACGCCGGATCAGGGTCGTCAGCCGACTGCTCCGGCACAACCTCCGCAACGACATGAACGTCGTGTTAGGCCACCTTGAACCGTTACAGTCTGCCGCGCCGCCGTCTGCACGCGACCACGCCGACCGCATCCGGACGGTCGTCGACGACCTGCTTGACCTCTCTGGAGAGGTGCAGATCGCACAGGACACCCTGGAGGACCCGACGGTGACGGTGTTGAACGCTCGGACGCTGCTGTCGGAGGCGGCCGCAGACGCACGCGCCGCGAACCCGGACCGAGAGCCGTTCGTCACGGTCGACGCGCCCGCAGAGCTGGCGGTGCGGGCCGACCAGCTGTTGGAGGTCGCGTTGCGACACCTCCTCGACAACGCGGTCGAACACGCCGACCACGACGAGCCGACCGTGACGGCGAGCGCGCGGCGGGTCGAGGACGCCGTCGAGTTCACTGTCGCCGACGACGGGCCCGGCATCCCGCCGGTCGACCGCCGGGTCGTCACCGGCGACCAGGAGATCACGGCGGTCGAACACGTCGACGGGTTCGGGCTGTGGGTGGTCGCGTGGGTGACAGACACGCTCGACGGCACCGTCACGTTCCGGGACAACGAGCCGCGGGGGACCGTCGTCGAGTTGACCGTGCCGGACGCGGCCGTCGACGCCGACGAGACCGAGACGACGGGGCGCGGTCACACCGACGGGGAGCCGTCGATCCACGAGCGGTGACCCGCCCGTGATCGCAAGACGGCGCCGTCCTGCCGAACGGAAACGCTTAAACAGTCTGTCGCACTACGTTTGGATGCGCTCACCTGGGCCAATAGCTCAGTCAGGTTGAGCGCTCGGCTGATAACCGGGAGGCCTCCGGTTCAAATCCGGATTGGCCCACTCCCGTTCCGACGCGGAACGGGATCGCGGGGCTGACTCCCCAGCCAACTCACT
>JAHENP010000173.1 GCA_018609965.1 Haloferacaceae archaeon | reverse complement strand
CGCCACGTCCGGCGAGGGGCCGGTGGTCGTCGAGACGGTCGGCGACGCTGTCACCGGCCGCCGGCTCAGGAGCGGCGACCGGTTCCAGACGGACGCGGATCTCTCTGCGGCCGACCGACTGGGCCACGCTGACGACGGCGAGCCGGTGACGCTCGTGGCTGTGGAAGACGAGAACGCGGTGCAGGTGCTCGACCCCGAGACGTTCGTGACACGGAGTGTGGCGCGGCCGTCGTTTTTCCACCCCGACGCCGTGAGCGAGGGGGAGACGGTGCCGGCGGTGAAGTTCGACGACGAGGTGTTCCTGTTGCCGGAGGGGAGTGTCGACGAGGTGTGAGCGAGGCGGTCGGCGAGGAGTGGGAGGCAGCGGACATCCTCGACCGCGTCTCGACGGAGGAACTCGCCGAGCGGGTCCGAGAGATACGTGACCAGTTGGCCGACTGCCGGGCGGAGTTCGGCGTCGAGTCGCCGGACGCGTTGACAATCGACCAGACGAATCGGGCGCTCGTGGCCGAGTCGTTCGTCGACGCCGACCGTCCCGGTGTCGACGCTCCAGACGGTATCTCCATCTGAGTGGTGGCTGCGTCTCCGAAACACACGGAGACGCACACGCTCCGCGGTGTGATCGACCGCGCGGCGTTGTCCACGATCCGTGACGAGATCGTTGTCTCGCTCGTCCAGACGCCACCCGGCACCACAACAACGGTTAACAACAGTCGACAACAAAGAGAAACACAGATAACCGATGCCCATGGAAGTCGCCGCACTGGAGACACAAGCCGAAGCGGGGTTCTCGATCACTCCGGGAACACAGAAAGCGGCCGCGTTGCGTGTTCTCGCCGGCAATCCCGACACCGCGTTCACGCCGACCGAGATCGCCGACCGCACGTCGATCCCGGCAGACAACGCCCCGACCGTCTGCCGTCGTCTCGCGGAGATGGGGGCGGCGGCCACCGCCAACGGGCACTACTACCTCCCGCGGGACGACACGACTGCTGCCGCCGTCCAACGCGCGCTCGGTAGTGCCCACCAACAGGAGATGGCCCAGAAGACGGCCGCTGCCGACGAGACGACACTCTCGGAGGGTGAGAGCGACTCTCTCTCGGACGCGGATGTAGACACCGAACTGACCGACATCAGCGAAGAGCTATCGTAACTGTGGCAGTTCTTCCTTCGACAAAACAAACTTTTTGACTAGATAGCTATCACGGCCGACGTGGTCGCACTTCGACAACGAGACGTAGTTAACCTCAGCTACGACCCGTACCAGTCCTCCGGAACTCGGTCGGCAGTCGTCATCGACGGCATGAAAACTCCGAGCCACCCGAACGTCGGTCGAATCTACTCGTTGGTCACGATCACCAAAGACGAGACCGGCGAGTACGCCGCACACGACTGGACCGTCACCGTGCCGAGAGACCAGACGGAAGACGCTTCTCCTCCGTTGAAACACGACTCCGTCGTCACGCCGTGGGGAACGTTCAACATCGGAAGCGAGGACGTTGCCGACCGACACACCCGGCTCAACGACAACGGGATGAAACGTGTTCTCCTCGCGTTCCAACGGATGATTCTCGACGATGTCGAGCGGGAGTGAACCGTACACCCATCAGCCGTATCACGGCCGCCGCGGGCCGCGTCAGCCCCACACGTCCGACAACGGGTGATCGTCGTGGTCGTCTCCGTCGGTTCCAGCCCCACCGGCTGTCGACCCGTCCGACGACCCGTCAGACGACAGTCGAGACGATCCACTGCGACCACCGCCGTCGCCGTCCGACCCACTGCCGCCCGCCCGCTCACCTGTCTCGCCGACCCCGCCGCGGGGTGACCGGCCAGGTGCCGGCGGCGCGGGGTGGCCGGCGAGTGCGGCCTCGGGGTCGAACGCCGGCAGCGACGGCGTCGAGATGCGGTCGATCTGCTCTTGGAACCACGGCGGCACGTCGCTGGCCGCGCGGTCGAACAGCTCCAGCAACGAGGCATCCGCGAGATACGTCGCGCCGGAGTCGTCCGGCGACCGCACCACCCGCCCGCAGGCTTGGATGACCGTTCGGAGTGCCGTGCGGTAGTACCACCCCCACTGGTCGTTTTCCAGCCGACGGGCGACCCGGGAGTCGTTCGTGTTGGCGTACGGCGCCTTACACAACACCTGCCAGCGGCACAACGCCCCGGCCAGATCGAGCGCCTCCTCCATCTTGACGGAGACGAACACCTCCGGGTCGTCCGTCGCGAGCCACCGCTGCAACTGTTCGTCCCGGTCCTGCCGGCCGTGGGTGCGGACGCGCGGGCCGACGCCGGCGTCGCCGAACCGGTCGGCCAGCCGGCGGGCGATGTCGTAGGAGTGGGCGTGGATCAACCCCTTCTCGTCGGGGTGGGCCGCCATCAGCCGGACACAGAGCCGGGCGATCGCCGGCGTCGTCTGGTCGCGGCGGTCGTAGGTCATCTTCCCGCGGGTGGTGTCGAACAACGGCCGGTTCTCGACGGGGAACGTGTGGCCCACCTCGACCAGCGCGACATCTGCGGGGTCCAACCCGACCCCGCGACAGAACGACCGTTTGTCGAGGATCGTCGCCGACAGCAACGCGAACTTCTGGCCGCGGTCCCACACCGTGTGGCGGAGATACCGCGCCGGCTCCAACGGCACCACCGAGACCGTGCCGCCGGCGCCGTCCGGTTGGTCGACGACCCAGGTGGTCGGCGACTCCGGGTCGCGAGCGTCGCGGACGAACCACGCGAGTTCGGACTTCCGCTCGGTGAGTCGGTCCCGCCGGGTCGCCTCGCGAGGGGAGAGTTCCTGTCGGGCCCGCAACTCCTCTAACGCGCGGTCACAGGCGCCGACGACCGACTCCGCGAACCGCACCGTCCGAGAGAGCGTGTCGTCGGCGTCCCGGACGTTCGGCACGCGTAGGTCGCCCCAGACGGGGAGGGTGCGGGGCGACAGTTCGATCGTCGCGTACATCTCCGCCCACTCGGCGAGGCCGTGGGCCTCGTCGATCACCACCACGTCGCGCTGTCGGAACAGCTCCGAGCCGGCCGTTCGCATAAAGTACGCCAGCGTCGTCGCCGCGATTTCGCGGTTGGCGGCGACCGCCCGCGCCGAGTAGTACGGACACCGGTGTTTCACCGAGCAGTCGTACCCCTGCTCGCGGGCACACGGCGCACGGTTCACCGAGGTCGTCTCCTCACCCGGCAGGATACAGGTGTAGTTTGATTTCCCGCGGATCACCTGCAGGTCGTCCAACAGCTCGTCGTCGGCCACGTCGTCGAGTTGTGACACCTGTGGCGTGGTGTAGTAGGCGCCCGTCGGCTCTGCCGGCTCCGCCTCCGCGGGGGTGCGGGCCGCGCCCGCGACGGCCCGAGCGAGCAACGACTTCCCGCTGCCGGTGGGCGCCCGGACGAGCACGACGTCGTTGCCGGCGGCGAACGCGTCCCGGATGTCACACAGTGCCTGCCGTTGGTTCCCGCGGTGGCTGGGGGCTGGAAACTCGGTCGGGATGCGTGAGGGTGTCACTCTCACTGGTGAGCATGCACCCTGGCTGAAATCACTGCTCATGCGCGTTCCCTTTTTGACCCAAACATTTTCTGTATCTTGATTAGAATTTTATAGTCTATTGGCATGTTTAGAAGAAAGAGAAAAGTCTTATGTCTTTCTAGTCTAATTCTCTGGTGCAGATGTCCGAAGACAGCGGACGCGATAGACTGGAGGTATCGAAGCTGAGTAGACGTGGTGTACTGTCGACGATGGGTGCGACAGCCACCACATTCGGTGTCTCGGGGCTTGCCGCAGCAGCCCCGGACAGCGAGGAGATCAGCACGTCAGACGCGGCCGACCGCGAAGTTGCAGCCGTTGTTGAGAGTGAGTCCTTCGAAGAGGCTCGTCGTCAGTACTACCGAGACACTGGGGATTCTCTCCGCGACCTGCTGGACTTCGGTCGTGCCGCGGCGCTTCGGCGGCGTGGTGAGTCTGGGTTCGCACTGGCAGTTCCTCTCAAGAGCGACGGTCGGTTCAGTGCGGAGTCAACCGCGACTGGGTTGCGCGCACGGGTTCGCAACCAGAACGTTGACGTGTTGTTCAACGCGGGAGGTGATGACGCCCCTGATGCGATGAACACGACATCAAAGACGACCGATGTCGTCGCAAACGCGAACTGTCGGTACGATATACCGGGGTGGAACTGCGACGGAGTCTACGACAGCGAGGAGATATGTAAAGTTATTGCTTTTGCGAACGCGTTCATTCTCGCCAACGACGCGACGGGAATCGGTTTCGTTGACGACATTCTCCTCCCGGCCACCGTGATCGCCGCTAAGGGATGCGTTGCGGAACAGTTCGTGGAGCTAGTCGTCACTGACTGGCTTAACGGGTGTTCCACTGACAACTGGGTGTACGAGTACTACGTGTCTGCTTGGTGGAATCCGATAGGGTCCGTCGCGGCACCTAAGTGTGGATGAAATGACAATAGATCTTTCGGACCAGCGCAGCTCCGACACCGTACGATGGGTCTGGGGGAAACTGTCGGCAGTTCTCGGGCTCGTCGGAATCTACCTGGCAAACGACACTCCAGCCGCGTACGAGGGTGTCGTGACTGACGTAGCCGCCGGCGTCTGTCTCTTACTCGGTCTCGTCGGCCTCGTGACCTACACCCGGCGGTACGGCCTCCCACCGTCTTCTTCCGCCGACGAGTGAGCCGGCTACTCCTCGACCAACGCCTCGACGAGTGAGCCTTCCGAGTAGCTCTGGAGGGGTCGACTCGTGTCGCGTTCGCGGGCGACGACGAACGTGGAGTTCGTCCGGTCGACGTGATCGAGCGCCTCGAAGTCGGAGATCAGCCGTTCGACGTCGTCGCTGTCGGGGAGCCGCGCGAGCACGACGAAGTCCGTCTCCCCCATCGTGAAGAACACCTTCGTCACCCCCTCGACGCCGGCGATCTCCTCGCCCATCGCCTCGTGGCCGTCGTCGTAGCTGGTCAACACCTCCAACACGACCGTCACACCCAACCCCAGTTCGTCGAGATCGAGATCGTACAGGTCGTTCTCGATCACGCCCGCCTCCCGGAGGTTGTTGAGCCGGTAGTGGATCGTCGACACCGG
>JAHENP010000172.1 GCA_018609965.1 Haloferacaceae archaeon | reverse complement strand
TCTAACCCCTCGCTCTCGGCGAGTTCCTCGACACGCTCCCGGAAGTGCTCCTCACAGAGACCGACCCGGACGGCGTCCGACTCGGCCGCGTAGGCGGCCTCGCGGTCGCAGTAGTGACACTGCATTACCTGTTGTTGTGTCTCTGTGGGTATCAATCTGACCGAGACGACACGCCGACCAGTTCGAGCGAGCGGCCACGACCCACGAGCTGTGTGGCCACCCCGAACCTCGACACGGTCTCAGTCGAGTGTCGCGAGGAGAACAGACGCCAGACACGCCACTGTCGGAAAGTACAGCAATCCGAACAACTGTGACGAGATAACTGGATCTGGCGAGTGGTCCGTGTACAGCCAGATGTAGGGTACGCCAGACAGTGCTAATATGAGTATGACGCCGACCCGAAACCGGAGTGGGTGGTTCCACGCTTCGAGCCCGTACCCACTCCGCGTTCGTACCTTCTCCACGATTCTGTCGATCACTGCCTGAGTCTCGAACGTAATCAGGTATTTCTCTTACGTTTAGGTGGTCGGGGAACTCTATCGTGTGTGCCGCTCGTCCTACATTTGCTGTCAACTGCACAAGAAGTACAACAGATTTGTAACAGGTGTTTTGTGAGGCTGGATGACGTGCAAAACAGAACGACACAATACGTACCCCTGCGTGAATCCGCCACGATTTACCCGGCCCCACTCGGAAACGGGTGCATGGAACGGACAGCAGTGATCACCGGGTGTTCGTCGGGGATCGGCCGCGCGGCCGTCGAGGCGTTCCGCGAGGAGGGGTGGACCGTCTACGCCACCGCGCGTGACACGGACGACCTCGCCGGGTTCCGGGGACGGGACGGCTGCCGGGTCGCCGAGTTGGACGTGACTGTCGCGAGCGACATCGACCGGGTGATCGAACGCGTGATCGACGAGACCGAACGGATCGACTGTCTCGTCAACAACGCGGGCTACGGCCAGTTGGGCCCCGTCGAGGACGTGCCCACAGAGCGTGTCGTCCGGCAGTACGACGTGAACGTCTACGGCCCGTTGCGGCTGATCCGGGCGGTGTTGCCGGAGATGCGCCGCCGTGGGGAGGGGACGGTCGTGAACGTCACAAGCGTCGCCGCCCGGGTGCCGTTCCCCGGCGGCGGCGTCTACGCCGGTTCGAAGGCGGCGCTGTCGGCAACGACGGAGTCAGTTCGCGCCGAGGTCGACACCGAGGGGATCGACGTGGTCGAGGTGGAGCCTGGCCCGGTGGAGACGGCCTTCGACGACCGCGCCACGGCAGAGACCGCCGATCTCGACCGCACCGCGGCCTACGACGGCGTCTACGGGTTGTTCGAGGACGCAGACGCCGTCGGTGGCGGCGGCCCGTTGGCGGTGCCACCCGAGGCTGTCGCCGCGGAGATCTGTGAGGCGGCCGTCTCGACGGACCCCGCCGCCCGCTCCCCCGTCGGCCCGGTCGCCCGCGCTGCGACGTTCGCCGGCGTGCTCCCGCAGTGGGCGCGTGCGCGGCTCTGGGGACTCCTCGCGCGACTGGCCGACTGACTGCTCGCGTGACCTGCGAACCAACGGCCGTGCGCTCGCGGCGCCGCCACGCTCCCCGGCAACGGCCGTTCTCGGGTCTCGACTCCTCTTCGACGCTGGGGCCGTTCTGCCGGCTACGTTCTCCGGCGCTGACACGCTTTCCCGGCAGACACTTTTTCGACACGGCGCGTAATCCACACAATTCGGTGTAAGGTGCAAAACTTCAGAACAAAACTTTTCTTTGCAGGGGGCATTTCTCGATACGTCATGGCAGACCATGACCTCTCACGACGGGGTGCACTGAAGACGATCGGTGCGGCGACGGGAGCGGCCAGCGTCTCTGGCCTCGCGTCGGCGGCACCTGGCGAGACAGTCGAGGTCAACGTCGGCTTCGCCAACGGCGCGGGGGCGCGCGCCTTCCGGCAGAAGTCCGACGACGTTGTCCGCGAGTTCGGCTTCGACGCCGGAACGGCACAGATGCCGCGGGCGGCGGCGGACGCGCTGGAGAACAACCCGAACATCCGGTACGTCGAGGAGAACGGGACGATGGAGGCGCTCGGCGAGACACAGCCGTACGGCATCGACCGCGTCGACGCCGATGTCACACGCGCAAACGGTGACACAGGCGCCGGTGCCGACATCGCGATCATCGACACCGGGATCGACTCCGACCACCCGGACCTCCAGGCCAACATCGGCGCGGGGAAGTCGTTCACCACCTGTTCGACGAAAGGCGGCTGCCGGTTCGGCGTGAAGCCGGCCGACAACACCTGCAACGAGTCCTGGGACGACGACAACGAACACGGCACCCACTGTGCCGGGACGGCCGACGCGGCCGCCAACACGGAGGGTGTCGTCGGCGTCTCCACGGAGGCGACGCTCCACGCCGTGAAGGTGTTGGGGAAGTGTGGCTCCGGTTCCTTCTCGGACATCGCCGCCGGAATCGAGTACGTCGCCAACCAGGGGTGGGACGTAGCCTCGATGTCGCTTGGCGGCTCCAGCGGCTCCTCGGCGATGAAAGACGCTGTCAGCTTCGCCGCCAGCGAGGGTGTGTTCCTGGTCGCGGCCGCCGGCAACTCCGGGTCGTGTACGGACTGTGTCGGCTACCCGGGCGCCTACCCCGAGGTCGTCGCCGTCGGCGCGACGGACTCCACGGACAGTCTGGCAGACTTCTCTTCGACCGGTCCGGAAGTCGAGATCGCCGCGCCGGGTGTCAACACTCTCTCGACGATCCCGGGTGGCTACGCCGAGTTCTCCGGCACGTCGATGGCGTGTCCCCACGTTGCGGGCGCGGCCGGCATCCTGATGGCCAACGGTGCGTCGGCCTCCCAGGTCCGCGACACGCTCACCTCGACGGCCGAGGACATCGGCCTGGCGAGCAACGAGAGCGGCAACGGCCTGCTCGACGCTGCGGCCGCCGCTGGCCTCGACTCCAGCGACTCGACGTAACTCGGCACCACAGACGCGACGGCGGTCGATCGCCGACCCGACGTGGGTCGGTGCCTCCGACTCGCCGCGTACCCACTCCCGGGCGCGTCCCGGTTTCTGCCGTCTGGCGACGAACTTTTTTCGGGAGCGGACGAACCAACGGTATGGTCACGGCCACTCTGACGGCGACGGCGACGGACAACGGGTTCAGCTTCGCGTTGACCGTACGAAACAACGGTGACGACCCCGTCTCGATGCAGTTCTCGGACGCCCAGCGCGTCGAGTTCACCGCCCAGCAGGACGGGGAAGTGGTCTGGCGGTGGAGTGACGGCCGGATGTTCGGCCAGGCGCTGGGCACCGTCGAACTCGCACCCGGCGAGGAGACCAGCTTCGAGGGTGGGTGGGACGATCCGCCAACCGGGGAGTTTCTGGTCCGTGGCGGGGTCGCCGCCAACGGGACGGACGCGAGCGACGAGACGACCCTGACGGTCGCGTGAACGGACCGGGCGCGCCGTGGCGAGCAGACGGCGCGTTCAGGCCAGCTCCTCAACGAGCTGGCGGGCGGCCCGCCGGACGGCGTCGTCACTCGACCCGGGTGCCGACCAACCCAGCGCGGCGAGCTTCTCGACGGAGAGCCGCATCCGGGGTACGTCACCTGTCCACCCGCGGTCGCCGCCGGTGTACTCGTGGTCGGGGTCGACCCCCATCTCACTCGCGACAATCTCGGCGATCCGGTCGACGGAGGTGGTGGTGCGGCTCCCGAGGTTGTAGGTGTTCAACGCGGCGTCGGCGTGGTCGACCGCGTGGACCATCGCGTCGACACAGTCCTCGACGTGGAGATACGACTTCTCCTGGCGGCCGTCGCCCAGAATCGTGAGCGTCTCCGGGTCGTCGACGAGCTTCTGAATAAAGTCCGGAACGACGGTGCCGCGTTGGCCCGGGCCGACGATGTTGGCGAACCGGAACACCCACGACTGGAGCCCGTAGCTGTGGGCGTACGTCGACAGCAGTGCCTCGTCGGCGAGCTTGCTGGCGCCGTAGACGCTGATCGGCTCCAACGGGGCGTAGTCCTCCGGCGTCGGCCGGGGCGCCTCCCCGTAGACGGTCGAAGAAGATGTGAACGCGAACCCCTCGACGCCCGCCTCGTCTGCCGCCTCTAGCAGGTTGTGGGTCATCTGCGTGTTGCGCTCGAACAACAACCGGTCGTCGTCGAAGTTGGTGTCCGTGATCGCCGCGAGGTGGAAAACGAGATCGACCCGTTCGTCGACCACCCGGGCGGCCGCCTCGGGGTCGGTGAGGTCGGCCTGCCGGAACTCGGCGCCGTCGGGCACCCGGTCCTGCTCCCCTTTCGAGAGGTCGTCTGCGACGATCACGTCGGTGTCGGCCGCGA
>JAHENP010000171.1 GCA_018609965.1 Haloferacaceae archaeon | reverse complement strand
GGTGTGGTAGTTGTACACCTCCGTCTGGTCGACCACGTCGTGGTCGTGTGAGTAGACGTGCGCCGAGTCCGCAATCGACACCCGGTCACCCAGCGTCAGCCGGCCGCGGTCGTCTAAGTGAACGTCGTCGTGGATCACGACGTTGTCGCCGACCTCGATGTTGTGGCCGTAGGTGAACGTGATCCCCTTGAAAAACCGGCAGTCGTCGCCACACTCCGCGAACAGGTGGTCGGCGAGCATCCGGCGGAACCGGAGCGCGAACTCGATGTTGTCGGCCATCGGCGTCGCGTCGAACTGTCGCCAGAGCCACTGGAGATACTTCGACTGTTGGAACGCCTCCTCGTCTTTCTCGGCGTAGTACTCCGACTCCAACGTCGCGTTACACGGGTCGTACCCCTGGAGCCGCACCCGTTCTGCCGGCGACACCTCCTCGCCCGCCTGCCAACGGTCGTACGCCTCCCGGTCACCGAACAGGTCCACGAGCGTCTCCCGGACCACGGCACACGTGTCCTCGTCGGACGTGAGCCGCTCGTCGACCCGTTCGACGAACTCAGACACCCCCTCCTCGGCGTCTGCCGGGAGCTCCACGTGGCGTTTCGTCACGGCTGTGTACTACCTCCGGCGCGGTCAAATGGGTTCTGGTGTCGGCTCCACTGGTCGGCACTCGGTGTCACGCCGTCGTTTTCTGCTCCAGAGTAGTAATTGTTTTGCGCATTCGGGTGTTAGGTCAGCGGAGCGACAGTTGCTTGCCCCGTGGCCACCAGGCGTGTGGTATGTCGGATCGAGCGTCACAGTGGGAAGAGACGCCGTCGTGGTCCGTGTCGGCCGCGTCGGAACTGCGCCGGACACCAGCGACGGTCGCGCCAATCGTCTACCCGCCCGAAGAACGTGTTGGCGACCACTTCCACCTCTGGGACACCTGGTTGCTGCGGGAACGGGACGGGACGCTCGCCACGCCCGGCGGGGTGCAAGTGGTGTTCGCGCTGACCGCGCCGGATGACATCCTCCCGGGGAAACGCCACGACGCCGCCCGGATCAGGTGTCTCTACTCTCGTGACGGCCGGCGGTGGCACGACGCCGGCCCGGTGTTCGAGCCGGCGGCGGCGCTCGGCTCCCGGCAGTGGGCTGGCTGTGCGCTCTACGAGCCGGACGGGGAGAGCCAGGGAGCGCTCACGCTGTACTACACCGCCGCCGGCGACCGCGACGAGACAGAACTGAGCTACACACAACGGATCGCGGTCGCGACCGGCGGACGGCTCGCCGTCACCGACGGCGATTTCGACGTGACGCGCTCGTGGGACCACGAGACGCTCCTCCGCCCGGACGGGACGCGCTACGAGACGGAGACGCAGTCACGGGGGATGATCTACACGTTCCGTGACCCGTGGTTCTTCGAGGACCCCGCGACGGGGGAAACACACCTCCTGTTCGAGGCGAACACCCCGGTGCCCGCAGCGAGCGCCCCGTGTGGCGGGGACGAGGAAGCGCGGTCGTTCAACGGCTGTGTCGGGATTGCGACCAGCGACGGAGGGGTCACCGACTTCGAACTGGGGTCGCCGATCTTCCATGCCGCCTGTGTCAACCAGGAGTTGGAACGGCCACACCTCGTCGTCCAGGACGGCCGGTACTACCTGTTCGTCTCCAGCCACGACCACACGTTCGCGCCCGGCTTCGACGGGTTCGACGGGCTGTACGGCTTCGTCGCCGACGATCTCCGCGGGGAGTACCGCCCGCTCAACGACACCGGGCTGGTGGTGACGAACCCCGCGAACGCACCGTACCAGACGTACTCCTGGCTCGCGTACCCCCACGAGTCGGAGCTGTTGGTCACCTCCTTTTTCAACTACTACGACCTCCAGGGCCGGTCGTTGGACGACGTGGCGGGACTCTCCCCCGCCGAGCAGTTCCGCCGGTTCGGCGGGACGCTCGCCCCGACCCTCCGGGTCGGGCTCGACGGCGACCGGAGCCGGCTCCGCGGCACACTCGATCACGGCCACCTCCCGTTGCCGTCGGAGTCGCTCCCCGAACCGGCGGAGCCGGCCGCCCGGCGGCCGGCGTACGGCGGCGCGCCGACGGTGCTCGGCGACGGCGGCGAGGAGTGAGTCGCGTGGCCGTCGACACACTCCTCGGGCGGGGCACCGTAGAACGGACGGCGACCCCGACCGGAACTGTCGTGTCGCCGGCGCGCGTACGGCTGTCGTGACCGACTTCGACCCCACCCGGCCGTTCGAGACCGTCGCGCTCGCGTCGGTCGACGGCGTCAGCGAGCCGACACTGCGGGACGCGCTGGCGGCCGTCCAGACCGCGATGGAGCCGCTGGCCGTCGCCGACATCGTCTTCGAGTACCGCCGGACGTTCGAGCCAGACCCGTTGGTCACTCGCCACGGTGACGCCTACTACCTCGCCGTCCCGCCACAGGTCTGGCCGGAGTTCGCGGGCGTGCTGGAGTTCGCGGAGCCGGTGGTCGGCGCCTGCCGAACTGTTCACGCGGACTGTTTCCACGCCGTCGCCGACGACCCGTCCGACGGTCGGGAGCCGCTCGTGTTGGTCGAGTGAGGCCGCCGGACGAGATTACTCCTCGCCCGCCTCCCACCTGTCGCCGGACGAGGTTACTCCTCGCCCGCCTCCCGCCTGTCGCCGGACGGCCCCGTTCCGGTGGGTGAGACCTCCTCCCACGGCGTCGTCTGCTCACCGGCGTCGGGCGTCGCCCCCGACTCCTCGCGAGCGGTGTCCGTCGCCGCGGTGTCGTCGACGGGGGTCGCGAACCGCATCGTCACCATCGACCCGCGCGGCTCCCGCTCGGCGAACGAGACGTTGCCGCCGACGCTGTCGGTGATCCACTTCACCAGCCACAGCCCCAGCCCGCTCCCGTGTTCGAGCGCGGTCTCCGTGCCGTGTTCCAACACCTTCCGTTCGGACTCCGGAATCCCGGGGCCGTCGTCAGTGACGGTCAGCCGCACCCACTGGTCGCCCGTCTCGACGGTGATCCGGACCCACGGCTCCGCGCTGTCGTTGTGTTCGATCCCGTTGGAGACGAGGTGCCACAGCGCGGAGCCGACCAACTCGTTGCCCAACGCCACCACCGGCCCGTCCATCTCGGTGTCCACCTGCGCCGCCGGGTACGTCTCCCGTGCGCGCCACGCGACGCTGTCGACCGTGTCGTGGAGCTGGATCGGCTGTGACTCCCCCCGCTCGGCGTGGAGTGTGCGGTCCACCTCGCGGGCCTGCTCGCCCAGCTCGACGAGCCGGTTCGCCTTGTCCCGGACTGTCTCCGCACGCCGCCTGACGGACGGCTCCAGATCCGACTTCAACAACAGGTCTGCGTACCCCAAGACGACGTTCGCGTCGTTGCGGAGGTCGTGACGCAACACCCGGTTGAGGACCCGGAGGCGTTGTTCGTACCGTTGCCGCTCCGTCACGTCACGGACGTTGACCAACAACCTGTCTGCGCCGTCGCCGACGCCGGTCGCGACCACCGCCTCCACCGTCCGCCAGCCGCCGTCACCGTGTTTCACCCGGAACCGTTCCCGACTCGTCGCACTCGCCGGCTCGTCGCGGCCGGGCGCCTCCGAGCGAGACTGGCCGCCCGGTGGCGTCTCTGGACCCGAGGCGACGCCGTCACTCGTCTCCGTCGTGTCGGCGTCCACCGCGTGGCCACCGTCGGCGACCCCGTCGCGGGCGCCCGTCGACTCCGACCCCGTCGTCGACTGGAACGCGCGACCGACGTGGTCGCGGTCGTCCGGATGGATGAAGGGGAACACCGACCGCCCGGTCAGCTCTGCGGGCTCCAACCCGAACACGCGGCGTGCGGCCGAACTGGCGTACTCGACGGCTGCGTCCTCGTCGAGCACAATCAACACGTCGTTCGACTGCTCGATGTAGGTCCGGAACCGACGTTCGACCCGTTCACGGTCCGTCACGTCCCGGAAGACAAACACGTTTGCCGTCCCGCTGGTGACGGTGACCGGGGTGCGTGTCGCCTCGAAGTGGCGGCCGTCGTCCGTCTGGAGCGTCGCTTCTCCCTCCCGCAACAACGTCTCGACGGCGTCGTTGTCCGGCAACACCGCCGGCGCCGGCCGTCCGATCTCCGTCTCACCGACCCCGAACGCCGCCTGCGCCGCCGGGTTGGTGTCGACCACGAGCCCGCGGTCGTCGGCGACGACGATCGCGTCGTCCACCTCCTCGAACACCGTCTCGTGGGCCACCGGCGAGAGATCGAACAACCCGTACGCCTGTGTGGCGACGACGAGCAACCCCGAAGAGAGCCCGAACCACACCGGCGTCGTGTCGTACTGTGGGACGATCGGCACGTCCGCGAGGTGTGTCAGCGCCGTCACCGCGGGGATCACCACTGCCGCCGCCGACAACGCCGCCCGTCGCCGGTAGACACCCGCCGAGTGGAGCAGTTCCTCGCCCAACGCCACTGCCGCGACCGCACAGACGAACACCCCGTACGCGAGGTGTGCGACCAGGAACACCCCCGGAACGGCGACCAACCCCGTCTGGCCGCCACCGGTCACCGTCGACACCGCGGTGACGTAGCTGCCGTGGAGCGGGTTCGTCGCCGCGAGCGACGCCGCGGCCGTCGGCTCCACCGCTAACACCGCCGCGACCCAACTGCCCACGAAGCGAGCGTTGCCGGTCTGGTACAACGCGAACAGTAAGAGTAGCGTCGGCACCGGCGCCGCGACCACGTGTCCCGCGCGCAGCCACACCATCGCCGTCTCCGTCGTGTCCGCCGACAGCCGGAGTCCGAACGTCACCGCCCACAGCGCCGCCGCGAACGCCGCCCCGGCGAGCGCGTCGCCCGCGGCGCCGGTGCTGGCACGACTCCGACCAACGGCGACCAACGCCGCCAACCCGGAGACGCCGGCAGCGGCGAACGCCGCACCCGTCAGCAACGACTCGTTGTACGCCATTCGTTCACGTACTCGTTACCCCGACTTCTGGTGGCTGATTGAAAACACTTGTCCACGATCTTTTTCTACACCGGAGTGGGGAAGACAATACGCCGGCGGTGTCAGCGCACGGAGTCGAGGATGAGCTGTTGTTCCGTCCGCTTGACCTCGTGTTGCACGTCACGGACGGCGTCGATGTTCGCCGAGATCGAGGTGACACCCTCGTCGACGAGGAACTCCACCATCGCCGGCTTCGAGCCGGCCTGCCCGCAGATGCTCGTCGCCACGTCGTACTCCCGACAGGTCTCGATCACGTCACCGATCAGCGTCAACACGGCGGGGTGGAGTTCGTCGAACTGGTCGGCGACGTTCTCGTTGTTCCGGTCGACCGCCAACGTGTACTGGGTCAGGTCGTTCGTCCCGAAGGAGGCGAAGTCGATCCCCTGTTGTGCGAGCCCTTCGATCTGGAGCGCCGACGCGGGCGTCTCGATCATCACACCCCAGGTCTGTGCCGCGGGGTCGATCCCGGCGGCACGCATCTCCGTTTTCGCTGCCGCCACGTCGTTGGCGTCGTTGACCAACGGGAGCATCAGCTCCACGTTGTCGTACCCCATCTCCCACAGCCGGGCGAACGCCGCCAGTTCGTGGCCGAACAGCTCCGTCTTCTCGAGTGAGCGTCTGATCCCGCGCCACCCCAACATCGGGTTGTGTTCGACCGGCTCGTCGCTTCCACCCTCCAGCTCGCGGAACTCGTCGGTCGGCGCGTCCAACGTCCGCACCCGCACCGGCCGTGGGTAGAACTCCTCGGCGACACCCCGGATGCTGTCGACCAACTCCTCGACGTACGCGTCCGTCCCGTGGTCCGCGACGTACCGTTCGGGTGTCTTCCCGGTCGACAACACCATGTGTTCTGTCCGGAGGAGTCCGACCCCGTCGGCACCGGTCGCGGCGGCCCGCTCTGCGGCCTCCGGAATCGAGACGTTCACCTTCACCTCCGTCGCCGTCATCGGCTTCACCGGGGTGTCCGGCCGCACCGCCTCCACCGGTTCGTGGCTGTCGTCGTCGTCCGACACCGTCACGGCGCCGGCCGTGACGGTTCCCTTGTCGCCGTCGATGGTGACGACCTGGCCGTCCGACAGTTCCCGGGTCGCGGTGTTCGTGCCGACGACCGCCGGCACGCCCAACTCTCGGGAGACGATCGAGGCGTGTGAGGTCATCCCCCCCTCGTCGGTGACGATCCCGGCGGCGCGTTTCATCGCCGGCACCATGTCCGGCATCGTCATCTCCGTGACGATCACGTCCCCGTCCGCGACCTTGTCCAGCTGGTCGAGCTTGGTGACGACCCGTACGTCCCCCGACACCGTGCCGGGCGAGGCGCCGAGCCCGGAGACGAGCACCTCTCCCTCGTTGCCACCGCCGGTGTCACCGGCGCCACGTCTACCGACCCCGCCGTCACTCGCCGCGTCTGCGCCGTTCGCTGCCGCGTCTGCGCCGTTCGTCGCGGCGTCGACCGCGTCCGTCCCGTCGCGTTCCCGTTCCTCGGGCGTGGCGGCGTCGTCGATCGTGGTGATCGGCCGCGACTGGAGCATGTACACCTCGCCGTCGCGGATCGCCCACTCCACGTCCTGTGGCTGGCCGTAGTGGTCCTCGACGGTCCGACCCAGTCCGACGAGTCGTTCGATCTCCGCGTCCGTCAACACCCGTTGCTCGCGCCGTTCGGGCGCGACCTCGCGTTCGACCGTCTCCCCGGTGTCCGGATCGCGCCGCAACATCGTCTTCTTGTCCGCGACCGTCACCTGTTCGACGGCCGCCGTCTCGCGGTCCACCTCGTAGTTGTCCGGCGAGACGGTGCCGGAGACGACCGCCTCACCCAACCCCCAGGCGGCCTCTAGGATGATCCGCGGGTCGCCCGTCGACGGGTGGCTGGTGAACATCACGCCGGACTTGTCGGCCGGCACCATCTGTTGGACGACCACCGCGATGTCGACATCCTCGTGGGGGAACCCCTGGCGGTTCCGGTAGTAGATCGCACGCTGGGAGAACAACGACGCCCAACACTCCTTGACCCGTTCCAACAGCGTTTCCTCCCGGACGTTCAGGAACGTCTCCTGTTGGCCGGCGAAGGAGGCGTCCGGCAGATCCTCAGCGGTCGCCGACGACCGGACGGCGACGAACGCCTCCCCGTCGGCCACCTCGCGGTAGGCGGCGACGATCTCCTCGCGGACGGACTCCGGCAACGGCGTCCCCATGATCAGTTCGTGTGCCCGTTCCTGGGCGGCCGCCAACGCGTCACTGTCCTCGTGGTCGACCGCGACGGCGTCGAACAACGCCTCGTCGATCTCGGCCGCCTCGATAAACCGCCGGTAGGTGCCCGCGGTGACGACGAACCCGGGCGGCACCGGCAGCCCGGCGGCCGTCAACTCGCCGAGTGATGCCCCCTTCCCTCCGACCGTCTCCAGGTCGGTCGCGTCGGTCTCGTCCAACCAGAGTACAGCCATCTCGTGGTGAACAACTCTCGGGAGAACAGTATGAAGCTTCCGAACACTCCGTAGCGGCGGCAGAACATCAAAAAGTTACTCGGCTCCGAATTTTCACCTGCCGTTGCAGCTGTCTGTGGACGACACACCGTTCGGCCGTGTGTGAGTGGAAACGACCCGCCCTCCCAGCCAGTGGTGGCGACCGTGATTTGTTGTGACCCTGATCTGTTGCGACCGTAGTGTGTCGTGACCGTGAGAGTGTGTGGACGCGACCCACGGGCTTTTGTCTCGCCGTCGCGGGAGACACGGGTAGGATGGGTGTCCAGAGCCTCGTCAGGGGAAGCGTCGCCTGGGACCGGTTGGAGGCGGTCGCGCGGGCGGTCCTCGACCGGACGGACCGCGAGGTGGGGCACGTTCGGTTCATCGAGGCGGACAACTGGCTGTCGACCCCGTTTGTCGTCGACGGGGAGTTCTTCGTGAAGGTGATCAGCCGCCGCAACTCCGTCGTCCACGCCGTGTTGACGACCGGTCGCAACCTCGGGGCCGTCACCGCCGGCACGGAGGGGTTCTTCGAGCACGTCGCCAGCCCCTACGAGATGGCCCGTCGGGAGCTGGAGGCGACCAGACGGATGCGGGCCGCGGGAGTCGACGCCCCCGAACCGCTCGATGTCTTCGAGGTTGACGGGCTGGGCGTGCTCGTCTCGGAGTATCTCGACGGGTTCGAGCCGCTCGACGCCGTCGGCCCCGACCGGGCCGAACGGCTCGCGCCGGGGTTGTTCACCGAACTCGCTCGTGTCCACGACGCCGGCCTCGCACACGGTGACCTCCGCGCGGAGAACGTACTGGTCGTCGACGATGATCTCTACTTCATCGACGCGACCAGCCTCCAGGAGCCGTCAGAGACGACCCACGCCGACGCGCTCACCGCCACCCGCCAGTACGATCTGGCGTGTGCGCTGGCCGCACTGGAGCCGTTGGTCGGCGCAGGGGTCGCCGTCGACGCCGCTCTCGTGTCGTACCCGGCCACAGACCTGTTGGGCGCTCGCGAGTATCTCGGCTTCGTGGACGTGCGCCCGGACCACGACTTCGACGGGCCGGCGCTGCGCGGGGAGATCGACCACCGCGCGGACGGTGAGGCGGGGTGACGCGCCCGGAGCGGCGGACCCACAGCCTATTTGACGCCCGTGACGCAACTGTTGCGTATGAGTCGTGACCCAGACGGTGCGTACCGACACTACGTCGACGGCGAGTGGATCGACGGCGACGGCGCGGAGACGTTCCAGAGCCACAACCCAGCGAACGGCGAGACGCTCGGGACGTTCCAACGCGGCACCGAGAGCGATGTCGAGCGGGCGGTCGACGCCGCCACCGCCGCCGAGTCCGAGTGGCAGGCGATGTCGCACACGGACCGCGCGGAGTATCTCTGGGACATCTACCACGAGCTGAAGGATCGCCACGAGGAACTCGGGGAGATCGTCACCAAGGAGTGTGGAAAAGAGATCAGTGAGGGGAAGGCGGACGTGACCGAGGCGTGGCACATGGTGGAGTGGGCCGCCGGCAACGCCCGCCACCCACACGGTGACGTGGTCCCCTCGGAGATCTCCTCGAAGGACGCCTACATGCGCCGCCAGCCGCGGGGGACGGTCGGCTGTATCACGCCGTGGAACTTCCCGGTCGCAATCCCGTTCTGGCACATGGCAATCGCGCTCGTCGAGGGGAACACGGTCGTCTGGAAGCCGGCCGAACAGACGCCGTGGTGTGGCCAGATCATCGCGGAGATGTTCGAGGACGCCGGTATCCCCGAGGGCGTGTTCAACATGGTCCAAGGGTTCGGCGACGCCGGCAACGCGGTCGTCGAGGACGACCGCGTCGACACGGTCCTGTTCACCGGCTCTGCGGAGGTCGGCCACCAGATCGCCGACAAGATCGGCGGCCAACCCGGCCGGGAGGTGTCGTTGGAGATGGGCGGGAAGAACGCCGTCGTGATCACCGAGGAAGCGGATCTGGACGTGGCTGTCCACTCTGCGGTGATGTCGTCGTTCAAGACCACCGGCCAACGGTGTGTCTCTGCCGAGCGACTGATCGTCCACGAGGACGTGTACGACGAGTTCAAACGCCGGTTCGTCGACGTGGCACAGCGGGTCGCCGTCGGTGACCCGCTCGACGACGAGACGTTCATGGGGCCGCTCATCGAGTCTGCCCACCTGGAGAAGGTCCAACGGTACAACCAGATCGCCCGCGACGAGGACGTGAACGTCCTGGTCGACCGGGAGGGGTTGGACGACGACGAGATTCCCGCGGGTCACGCCGACGGGGAGTGGATCGGCCCGTTCGTCTACGAGGCCGACCCGTACGCCGACTTACGCTGCACCAGCGAGGAGGTGTTCGGGCCACACGTCGCCTTGCTGGAGTACTCTGGCGGGATCGAGGCGGCCGTCGAGATCCACAACGACGTGGAGTACGGACTCGCGGGAGCGGTCATCTCCGAGGACTACCGCCAGCTCAACTACTACCGCGACAACGCCGACGCGGGGCTGGCGTACGCTAACCTCCCGTGTATCGGCGCGGAAGTGCAGCTGCCGTTTGGCGGCGTGAAAGGCTCCGGCAAGGGCGCCCCGAGTGCGCGTGAGGCCATCGAGGCCGTCACCGACCGCACCGCCTGGACGCTCAACAACAGCAAGGACATCGAGATGGCACAGGGGCTGTCGGCGGAGATTCTGACGGAAGACGACTGAGCTGTCGGCCCGCTCGCGTCTGCGGCCGACCGCCGTTCGCTGGCGACGACCACTGTCTCGGAGGTCGACGACTACCGCTCCCTGACGACGACGAACTCCGCCAAGTCGCGCAGGTAGCCACGGGCGTCCGACTCGCCGACGCCCGCGGTCTCTAAGGCCGCGAGCGCCTCGTCGGCCTCCGTTCGAGCGCGTTCGTTGGCCGCTTCGGGCGTGAGATCCGTCACCTGGAGCACCGACGGCCGGTCCATCGCCTCGTCCTGGCCGGTCGGTTTCCCGAGCGCGTCGCCGTCGGCGGTGGCGTCCAACACGTCGTCGCGGATCTGGAAGGCGACGCCGACCCGTTCGGCGTACTCGCCGAACGCCTCGACGGTGAACCCGTCGGCGTCGGCCGCGATCGCGCCCAACTCCGCGGCCGCCCGGAACAACGCCCCCGTCTTCCGGCGCGCCAACTGCATGTAGGCGGTCTCCGAGTCCGGCTGGTCGACCAGCTCCGTCGCCTCACCCTCACCGAGTTCCACCATCGCCTCCGAGACGACCTGCATCGCGCGTTCGTCCGCCGAGAACAGCCCGAACGCCTCACCCAACAACCCGTCGGAGGCGATCAACGCCGGCCCGTGGCCGTACTCCGCCCACGCGCTGGGTGTGTTGCGGCGGACCTCCGACCGGTCGATGATGTCGTCGACGACCAACGAGGCGTTGTGGACCAACTCGACACCGACCGCGAAGTCGACGGCGTCCTGCGCGTCCCCGCCG
>JAHENP010000170.1 GCA_018609965.1 Haloferacaceae archaeon | reverse complement strand
GCCACCCCGAGGAGTGGGAGGCACACCACCAGGGCGGGGCGACCGGGTACGCCGGCCGGGAGTGGATCGCGACGCCGGACAGCGACGCGCCGGTCGTCTCGCCGGCGGCGTACGCCTGGAACCCGACCGTCAAGGGAGCCAAAAGCGAGGATACACTGCTCGTCGACGACGAGACGGTCGAACGGCTGACCGCGACCGGACAGTGGCCGACCACGACCGTCTCCGCCGACGGGTTGGAACTGGCGCGGCCGGACGTGTTGGTGTTGTGAGTGTGGCGTACGCCGACGGGACCACACCGACGCCGTCTGTCTCTGTGAGCGTAACGAACGGCAAGGACTTTTGAGCGGCCGTGCGTCTCAGTGAGTATGTCGTGGCACGCGGTCAATGCCGTCGAAGACGCCATCGACGCGACGCGCAGATTCCTCGGGGGGCGGTCGCTGGGTCGGTGGGCCCGGCTAGCGGTGATCGCGTTTTTCCTCGGGACCGGCGGCGTCGGCGGCCAGTTCTCGAGTTTCTCGAATCTGTCCGGGGCGAACGGACCGCCCGGTGGCGGCGGTCCGCCCTCGGGGATACCGTCGGCCGACTCGGTGCTCGCCGGTGTCGATCTCCTCCCGGTCGTCGGGGTCGCCGGCGGCGCGGTCGCCGTCTGGCTCCTGTTGGGGCTCGTCGGCTCGGTGATGGAGTTCGTCTTCCTCGCCGGGCTCGCGACCGACGAGGTTCGGGTTCGTGCGCCGTTTCGCCGTCACGCCCGAGCGGGGGTTCAGTTGTTCGGCTTCCGGTTGGCGCTGACACTCCCGGTTGCGGTTCCGATAGTGGGTGGAGTCGTCGCAGTGTTCACCGGCGTGGTCGACCCGAGTGGGGTCGGCGGGGGGATGATCGCCGGGGTCCTGATCGGTCTGGCCGTGTTGGCGTTTCTCCTCGGTGTCGTACGGTCGCTGACGAATCAACTGGTCGTCCCGGTGATGTTCGCCGAGGAACGAGGGGTCGTCGACGGCTGGCGCCGGCTCGGGCGTCTCCTTGGCGACCAGCCGTGGCAGACGGTCGCCTACGTGGTCGTCCACCTGTTGATCGGCGTCGGCGTCGGCGTCGTTCGGACGTTCCTCCTGCTGATCGGCGCGATTCCGGTGACGATCGCGGCGGTGGTCGTCGGGCTGACGGCCGCGAACGTCGGTGGCACGTTCCTCGGGAGCGGTCTCGTCGCCGGCGCCGTGACGTGGCTGGTGTTGTTGTTCGTCTTTGTCGTCCTCCCGGTGAACGTCGTCGCGAAGACGTACACCCGAGCGTACGAACTCCGCGCGCTCGCCGGTTTCGACCCGTCGTTGGCCGTGCTCGCGGACGGACTCGACCCCACACCGACCGGTCGCCCCGGCTCGGGTGGCCGCCGACCGCCGGGTGGTGACGGGTCACACGGGGGCGACGCACACGACACGTCTGGTGGGCACGACACACGGGCCACACACGACGCCGACATCGACGACGTGTTCGACGACCGGGGAGACGGCGCGCGTGGTAGAGGCGAGACGGGGGACAGCGGCGACGAGATGGGAGACAGCGGCGACGAGATGGGAGACAGCGGCGACGAGATGGGAGACAGCGGCGACGAGACGGGCGACGGAGACAGCGACCGGTGGGCCTGAGCGACGTGTCAGCGACTAACACAACAGCTGTACGTAGGTAGGTAACCTTTTCCGCGACCCGCCGCCGTTGTGTGGCATGGGACTGGAAGACGACGCTCGCGACTACCACCGGGAGGACCCCCCCGGGAAGCTGGAGATCTCGACGACGAAGCCGACGAACACACAGCGTGACCTCTCGCTGGCGTACTCGCCGGGTGTCGCCGCGCCCTGCCGGGACATCGACACAGACGCCGAGCGGGCCTACGAGTACACGGCGAAGGGGAACTTGGTCGGTGTTGTCTCGAACGGCTCGGCGGTGTTGGGGCTGGGCGACATCGGCGCGCAGGCCTCGAAACCCGTGATGGAGGGGAAGGGTGTGTTGTTCAAGCGGTTCGCGGACATCGACGTGTTCGACGTGGAGTTAGACGAGACGGATGTCGACCAGTTCGTCCGGTCGGTGTCGGCGATGGAGCCGACGTTCGGCGGGATCAACCTGGAGGACATCGCCGCGCCGGCGTGTTTCGAGATCGAGGAACGGCTCGGCGAGGAGATGGACGTGCCCGTTTTCCACGACGACCAACACGGGACGGCGATCATCTCCGGGGCGGCGTTGTTGAACGGCGCCGACATCGTCGACAAGGACGTGTCGGAGCTGGAGATCGTCTTCTCTGGGGCGGGTGCGTCAGCGATTGCCACCGCGCGCTTCTACCTCTCTCTGGGCGCGCGCCGGGAGAACATCACCATGTGTGACTCCTCGGGGATCGTCACCGAGCGCCGGGCGGCCGACGGCGACGTGAACGAGTTCAAACAGGAGTTCGCCAGCGACACAGCCGAGGGTGGGTTGGCGGACGCGATGGAGGACGCGGACGTGTTCGTCGGGCTGTCGGTCGGCGGAATCGTCGACGAGGCGATGGTCCAGTCGATGGCCGAGGACCCGATCATCTTCGCGATGGCGAACCCGGACCCGGAGATCGACTACGAGACGGCCAAACAGGCACGCGAGGACACCGTCATCATGGCGACCGGGCGGTCGGACTACCCCAACCAAGTGAACAACGTGTTGGGGTTCCCGTTCATCTTCCGCGGGGCGTTGGACGTTCGGGCGACGGACATCAACGAGGAGATGAAACGCGCTGCCTCGGAGGCGCTCGCGGAGTTGGCGCGCCAGGACGTGCCGGACGCGGTGGTGAAGGCGTACGGCGACCAGCCGTTGCAGTTCGGCCCGGACTACCTGATCCCAAAGCCGTTGGACCCGCGGGTGTTGTTTGAGGTCGCGCCCGCAGTCGCGGCGGCCGCGATGGAGTCGGGGTGTGCCCGCCGCGAGATCGACACGGACGCGTACGCCGAGCGGTTGGAGGCGCGACTCGGCAAGAGCCGCGAGATGATGCGGGTCGTGCTCAACAAGGCCAAGTCCGATCCACAGCGCGTCGCGCTCGCGGAGGGGACCGACGAGAAGATGATCCGTGCCGCCTACCAACTGTCCGAGCAGTCGATTGCGGACCCGATCCTGTTGGGTGACGCCGACACGATCGGCGCAGAGACGGACCGGCTCGGCTTGGACTTCGAGCCGACGGTCGTTGACCCGGCGGCCAGCGAGGCGACCGAGGGGTACGCCCAACGGCTCCACACGATGCGGAAACGCGACGGTGTCACCCGGACGGAGGCGGGGGAGTTGGTCCGGACGAACACCAACTACTTCGGGAGCGTGATGGTCGAGGAGGGGGACGCTGACGCGCTCCTGACAGGACTCACTCACAACTACCCGTCGGCGCTCCGGCCGCCGTTGCGCGTGATCGGCTCCGCCGAGGACGCCGACAACGTCGCGGGCGTCTACATGCTGACGTTCAACAACCGGGTGATCTTCTGTGCGGACGCGACGGTCAACCGCGATCCCGACCCGGAGACGCTCGCGGAGGTGACCCGCCACACGGCCGATCTCGCGCGGCGGTTCAACGTCGAGCCGCGGGCGGCGATGCTGTCGTACTCCAACTTCGGCTCCGTCGCGGACGGCTCGCCGGCGGTGTCCCGCGAGGCGGTCGAACTACTCCACGACGACGAGTCGGTCGGGTTCCCGGTCGACGGGGAGATGCAGGCCGACACCGCCGTCGTCGAGGAGACGCTGCGGGACAGCTACGAGTTCGCGGAACTCGACGAGCCGGCGAACGTGTTGATCTTCCCGAACCTCGAATCCGGGAACATCGGCTACAAGCTGCTCCAACGACTCGGCGGCGCCGAGGCCATCGGGCCGATGCTCGTCGGGATGGACAAGCCGGTCCACGTCCTCCAACGTGGTGACGAGGTGAAAGACATCGTCAACCTCGCTGGTGTCGCCGTCGTCGACGCACAAGAGGAGTGACGACGCGAGGCTGAGTTTTCTGGCTCCGGCTGCGGACGTATTCGGACGGGCGACGAACGAAGCTCCTCGTTCGTTCGAGCGTCGATCCAGTTCTGAACACCACCACACTCACACAGAGAGATTGCCGGGGGAACGGCGACGGGCCGCGGTGAGACGACCGCGGTCAGTCGCCCAGCGCGTTACTGGACGACGCCAGCCGCGGCGGTCACGTCACCCGCACCGGGTGTCTCGACGGCGGTGAACAACAACGCCGAGAGCACGCCCAACGTCTCGTCGCGCTCTTGGGGTGTCAGAATGTACTCCTCGCTCGGCACGCCCGTGTCGAGTGCGCGCGAGTCTGGGAGTTCGTCGTCGTCGACGACCGTCGCGTCGCGAACTTGCTCCATCGCCTCGGCGACGGGCGTGACCAGTTCCAGCACTGTCTCGTGACCGACAGTGCCGTGGGTGTCGAGTCGCTGTTGCATGTCGACACACGAGGCGACCAGCTCCTCAATCCGCGCGTCCGGGAGCGGGGTGTGTCGCAGGTCGTCGATCGTCGCGCCGTAGTCTG
>JAHENP010000169.1 GCA_018609965.1 Haloferacaceae archaeon | reverse complement strand
AGCGAAAAGGCCCCGACGTTGAACTTCTGTGGTGTGAGAACGGCAGCTACTAGTTCTAAAATACCAATAAATCTGAACGCGGATCGGACGAGTAAGTAAAATGCAAATACAAAAGATACAAAGAATAATAAATATCCGCCAACAGTTACTATGCTATCTGGTGAGGGGGGTTCAGTTGGGAAAATCATACGGAACTGTCCCCAAATCCACGCAAAGGCGGCGATCAGGAGACCAACTCCGGGAGCGTACACGCGGAGAACCCACTTCGCCTGATCACGGTGCTCCTGCTGTATCTCTGCGTGAGCGTCAAGCATGTCTCGGGTCTCTCTCAGGAGTCCTCCAACTTGTTCCTCAGGGAGAGACGCAACCCGGTCTCTCACTGCTACCCGATCCAACGATCTGTCGCTCACTACATCCAACTTCACACTGATGTATATGATATTTGTGAAATTCGCACGTTACCCGACAGGCTCACGACACGCTTTAGCCTCGTAGTCACGGAGTCACCTGTATGGTCGAAACACGGGCGACTGCCATTCTCGCCGGGCCAGACGCCGACGGACTGGGTGATGCACTCGCTGCTGAGGGGATCACGGTGACGACGGTTGACGATCCGCCGACCGGCGAGGCGTTGGAGACGGCCGGCGTCGCCGACGCGGCGCTGTACGTTCTCACGGACGTGAGCGAGGCTACCTCGATTCCGGTCGCGAAAGAACAGAATCCGGACGTTCGGGCGGTCGTCTACGCCGACGGGACGATTCCGGAGTTCGCACAGCCGACCACCGACCTCCGGGTCGACCCCGCTTTACTCGACCCCGAGACGGTCGCCGAGGAGCTGGCGAACGGGCCAGAGGCCTGAGGCCAACGACTCTAGGCCCGATCTTTTTGTACCAGAGCGCGGCCACACACCCCGTTTCACGCAGACAGTCCCGTGGCGGACAGCGGTCACGCGACACCGCCGCCACGGCCGCCGTGACCGTTCCAACGGTGCCGAGGTGTCGCCAGTTCGCCACCCGAGCCGCCCTCTGTGTTGCGGGACTGTGTCTACTCCCCACGCAGTTCCGTGACGTGGTCGATCCGTCGTTGGACCAACGCCGCCGTCCCCACGTCCGAACGGTAGCGGAGCCCGTCACCCGCCGCCGCCAGCGCGTTGCTCGCCTCCGCCTCCGCGGCGGCGATGGTCTCGCCCGTACCGACGACCGCCAGCGAACGCGAGGTGGTCGTGTAGATCCCGTTGTCGCGCTCGTCGACACTGGCGTAGAACAACGTCGCGCCGCCCGCAGACTCCTCGTCGACTGTGATCCGGCTGCCGCCGTCTGGGTCCGTCGGGTACCCCTCCGGCACGGCGTACTTGCAGACGGTCGCCGTCGGCGCGAACGACAGCTCCGGAAGTGAGTCACCGTCGCGTGCGGCGGTGAGCACGTCGAGCAACGGCGTCTCCAGCGTCGGGAGCGTGTTCGTCGCTTCCGGGTCGCCGAACCGGGCGTTGAACTCCACCACTTTCGGCCCGTCGGCGGTGAGCATGAACTGCCCGTACAACACACCTTCGTAGTCGGGCATCGCGTCGACAACCGCTCGCAGGATCTCGACGGCGCGGTCGTAGTCCTTCTCGGTCATGAACGGGAGCGTTCGGGTCGTGTCGCTGTAGCTCCCCATCCCGCCGGTGTTGGGGCCTTCGTCGCCCTCGTAGGCGCGTTTGTGGTCCTGTACTGCCGGCGTGGCCCGCAACGCTCCGTTGGCGACGAACGCTTGGATCGTGAACTCCTCGCCGACGAGCCGTTCCTCGACGACCCACTCGTCGTAGTCACTCTGCCGGACGTAGTCGACCGCCTCCGCCGCCGTGACCTGATCACCCGTGACGCGAACACCTTTCCCACCCGTCAGCCCCGCCGGCTTGACCGCGACATCGTGATCGACGGCCGCGACGTAGTCGGCAGCCGCGTCGGCGTCGTCGAACGTCTCGAACCCCGGACACCCTGGGACCGACGCCGAGGTCATGAACTCCCGTTGGAACTGTTTGTCCGTCTCGATCCGCGCCTGCTCGGCGTGCGGTCCGAAAGCGTAGATACCGGCGTCGTCGAGTGCGTCGGCGACACCCGCGGCGAGTGCTGACTCCGGCCCAATCACGGCCAGATCCGCGCCGACCCGCTCCGCGTAGTCGACGATCTCGTCGGCACTCTCCTCTGGAATCTCGGCCGTCTCGGCCGCCAGCCGCGCGATTCCGGGGTTCCGGTTGCTCGCACAGGCGTACAGCTCCGCGTCGTCCGCCAGCGCGCGAGCGACGGCGTGTTCTCGGCCACCGCCGCCGATCAGCAGGACTGTCTCTGTCACGTTCGGAGGGGGTACACACGAGGGTGTAAACGTTGTCCTCCGTCGGAAGAGATCTGTGCAGGGTCGTGGACACCTCGCGTCACGGCCGGCCGACGGCTGGCACACGATTTATGCCGCCGCCGCCGCTACCTCGCGCCATGCCACAGTGTGAGATGTGCGGCGCAGACAAGCCTTCGCTCACCACGACGAAGGTCGAGGGTGCCGAGTTGGAGCTGTGTGACGACTGTACGGAGTTCGGGACGGAGGTGCGCCAGACGGAGAGTTCCTCGACGAGCACGAAGTACTCCACCTCCTCGTCCGGGTCTTCGGGCGACTCCTCGGGGTCGTCTGGGTCGTCCGACTCGTCACCGCGTCACGACATGTTCGACGAGATGGACACCGTGGCCAGCGACTACGACGACCGGATTCGCTCTGCCCGGGAGGACCGCGGAATGAGCCAGGAGGACCTGGCAGACGAACTCAACGAGAAACGGAGTCTGATCCGCAAACTGGAGCGGGGTGACGTGTTGCCGAGCGACGATGTCCAACAGAAGCTGGAGAGTGCGTTCGACATCTCGCTCACCGAAGGCGGCGGTGCCGACGACTCCGAGTGGTCTTCCGACTCCTCCGGCTCCGTGACGCTCGGTGACGTGGTGCGGCGCGAGGACGGCTGATCTGCTCGGCCGGCACGCATCGGCGTTCTTTTTGCGAGTCGTCTCGTCCGGCAGGGTATGTTCGTCCTGGTGAACCTGAAGGCGTACGACTGTGACCCCGTCGAGATCGCGAGCGCCGCAAGCGAGGTGAGCGACGAGACGGGCGTCCGGATCGCCGTCGCCCCACAGCCGGCACACCTCGACCGTGTCGCCGAGACGGGCGTCGAGACATGGGGTCAACACGTCGACCCGGTCGGCCACGGGAGCCACACCGGCAGCGTCCACGCGAGTGCGGTCGCCGACGCCGGTGCGACCGGCACCCTGCTCAACCACTCGGAGGAACGGCTCCGGCTGGCGGACATCGACGGCGGGCTCACGGCCGCCGCCGAGGTGGATCTGTCGACGGTCGTCTGCGCGAACGACCCTGACCAGTCCGCCGCCGTCGCGGCGTTGGGACCAGACGCCGTCGCGGTCGAACCGCCGGAACTGATCGGCGGGGACGTGTCCGTCGCCTCCGCCGACCCGGGGATCGTTGAGGACGCTGTCGCCGCTGTCACCGGCGTCGACGACGCCGTCGACCTCTACTGTGGCGCAGGTGTCTCGACCGGCGAGGATGTTGCCGCGGCGGCCGACCTCGGAGCCAGCGGGGTCCTGTTGGCCTCCGGTGTCGCGAAGGCGGATGAGCCACGGGCCGTCCTCCGGGATCTCGCCTCGGGCGCCCCGTAACGACTCACCGGCTCGTCTGGCCGTCTTTCCCGTCCTCGGTGGCTCCGTCGGGTCGACCCCGACCCGACTCACCAGTCGTGTCGGGCGGGGTGACAGTTCCGGTATTCTTTAGCCGGTGGCACCCCCCACACCGGTTGAATGGACAGTCAGGACCAAGGGCAGTCGGCGACCGTCGCGTCTGGTGTTTGTCGCGACCTTGTCACCGACGGGTTCGTCACTGTCTGGGTCGGTCTCGTCGTCGACGACGGAATAGACTGCGTCGCCGTCGCGGGAGCCGCCGAGACACTGTCCGACCGAGCGGTCGAGGACACGACCGTCACCAACGCGGTCACCGCCGAGGAACCACGGGTCACTCAGACGGCACCCTCGAACGTCACGCCCGACAGTGCCTCGGTCGGGACAGTCGCCGTCCCGTTTGTGGAGTCAGACGACAGCGAGCCGGACGGGGTCGTCGTCGCGTACACGCCGGAGCCAGACGAGGCGGATCGCCGGGTGGTGACGGCCGCGGCACGGACGTTAAGCCGACATCGTGCCGACTCCGACGGCGTCGAGACGCGGTTCCGGCGAGCGTTCGCCCGCCACGACGTACCGATGTTGTTGCTCGACCCCGAGACAGACGAGATCAGAGACGTGAACGACGCCGCCGTCGCGTTCTACGGCTACGACGACGGCGGGTTGGTCGGCCGGTCGCTCCAAGAGATCGACACGGGCGGCAGAGAGCACACCGAGCCGAGCGGCGTGGACGCAGACTCGCGCGACTACACGCGGTTCGAACACGAACTCGCGTCTGGAGAGCGCCGGACAGTCGAGATCCACTCGACGCCAGTCGAGACGGACACAGGAACGCTGTCGTTCGCGGTGGTCCACGACGTGACAGAACGCGTCGCTTACGAAACGGAGTTAGAACGGTACAGAGAGCTGTTCGAGAACTCCCCGGTCGGGGTGTTCCGGTCGCGTCCGGGCGCCGACCAGTTCGAGGAGGTCAACCCCGCGCTGGTCGAGATGGCCGGCGCGGACTCCCATTCGCAGTTGCGGGCCACCGGCCCGGCGGCGTTGTACGACGACCCCGACGAGTGGACGGCGTTCGCGGAGGAGTTGCTCGCGGACGGTGTCGTCGCCGAGCGGGAACACCGACTCACCCGACTCGACGGGGAGTCGTTCTGGGGTGCCGTCTCCGCGATCCGGACGGAGACGCCCGACGGCCCGGTGT
>JAHENP010000168.1 GCA_018609965.1 Haloferacaceae archaeon | reverse complement strand
GAGACAGTCTTCCGCGTGAACCTCGGTGTCACCGTCGCGTACGTACCTGCCGCGGTCGGACTCGGGTCGGTGTACGGCGCAGTCGGTGTCGTCGCGGGCACGGTGCTCGCGGAGACACTGCGCGTGATCACCTACCAGTTCGTTGCACGCCGCCGGTTCGGTGGAGTCGTCACACCCCGTCCGGTGTTCGAACAGATCGCTGCCGGTGTCGTGATGTTCGGTGTTGTCGAGTATCTCGCCGGTGTTCTTGCCATCGGCCGCCCACTCCCGTTGCTCGGGACGATCGGTGTCGGCGGTGTGGTCTACTTCCTGTCGCTCGTTTTTCTCAGCGGTCACTTCAGGCGGACAGCCCGACGAACACTCGGTCAGTTTCTGGAGTGACGGCTCCCGTCACCCTCCTGTTTCGTGGACGAGTGTCCGGTACTCCTGTTCTAACTGGTCGGCCACGCCGTCCCACGTTGTTAGGGTGTCTGGCTCCGTCGGCTGTCCTCTCACCATCCGGACGGCCGCTGCAAGCTCCGACGGCACGGCGGCCACACAGCCAGCCCGATCAGCCCAGTCGCGTAGCCCTTTGGCGGGACGGACGACGGATGGAGTGTCGGCGGCCAACGCCTCTCCGACAGTGATCCCGGCGGCTTCGACACTCGACATGGTGACGAACACGTCGGCGCTTGCGTACTCGTCCGGAAGGTCGCCTGCTGGAACGTAGCCCAAAAACGTCACGCGGTCGGCGACCCCCTCCTCGCGCGCGACCCGTTCGAGACGCTCTCGATCCGGGCCGTCGCCGGCTACACGGAGGTGGTATCCGGGCAGTTCCCGGAGGGCACGGACGACGTGAGCAACACCTTTGTACTCGACGAGCCGACCGACAGTCAGCAACGTCGGCGCGTCGGTCTCGCGGCCACAGCCACCTCTGAATCGCTCTACTTCGATCCCGTTCGGGATCACTGTCGCGTCGACCCCGAAGTCTGCCGCGAGTCGCCGTTGTTCCCACTCTGAGACCGCTACCACTGTCCGTGCCTGCCGGAGCCCCCACCGGCCAATCGGACGGTAGCACCGCAGCAACCGGTCACGAACCGGGTCCGCAGACTCGCCGTGGTAGTGTGGCGTACACACCAACGGAGCGCTCGTTGTCGCCGCCATCACCATCGGCAGTGAGTGGTAGTTGTGTGCGTGAACGATGTCCGTGTCGAGCCGGTGGACGAGCGAAACGACCCCCGGCGCGAAGTGGAACGCATCCTCCGGCCCCAACGGTCGGAGCCGGCGAACCCGTACCCCGTCACGCACCGTGTTGTCTGCCACGTCTGGCCCGGCGTCGGCGGAGACGACAGTCACGGTGTGGCCCCGGTCGACGAGTCGTGTCGCAACCGCCGAGACGTGTGTCTCGACGCCACCAGTCCGCGGTGGGTACTGTGAGGTGACAAAGCCAATGTGCATCAGTCGAACCCCTCCCGACCGGTGTCGGTGTCCCACGTTGCGGTGTCGTTGCCACGCACTAGCCGTCCGCCCGCGATCAACAACGAGAGGTACGCGTCCGCAACGGCGTGGAGCGGTTGGAGCGGTCCCAACGCCTCGCGGCTCCCCAACAGGAGAAACCCACCTGCGACAGCCGGGAGGAGGAGCCCAACCGGTCCGGCGACCGCGATTCCACCGAGCGTTGCGACGCCCGCAACAACGGCGAGCACCCACGGGACGACGACCATCAACCCCCAGTTGAGCGGGAGCACGACCCGTCCGTACCCACCCTGTCGGCCGAGCAGGCTCCGGTGACGAACCAACTGTTGGAGCAGTCCGACGGCCCGTCGGTCTTTCCGCTCTCGTCGGTGTCGAATATCCGAGGTTGCGCCCTCGGTAAACTCCAACGCGGGGTCCATCACGACCCGTCTCCCGCCGCGCCGAATCCCGACGGCGACTGCGGTGTCGTCGGCCACCGTGTCCGGCGGAAGCGGTTCGAACGCCTCACGCTCGAACGCGAAACACGGCCCGTGTGCGATGAACACGGAGTCGATCCGCGTTTCCAACGCCTGGAGCCGCGCCAACAGGCTCCGGTAGTCTGACTCGACGGCGGAGTCTCCAACGACCCCGGTCTGTCGCCCGGTCACCCCACCGACGGCCGGATCGGCCAGGGCTGCGACCGCCTCACTGATCGTCTCGTCTCCCAGACGAGCGTCTGCGTCCGTCCGGAACACTACCTCACCGGTTGCTGCCGTGACCCCGTTGTTGAGTGCGGCCGCGACACCTGCGCGTTCTTCTCGTTCGATCACCCGAATCGTCGCGTCGGTCGCCCGGTCGTTGGCGAACGCGCGAACCTCGGCGGCCGTCTCGTCGGTACTGTCGTCGACGACCAGGATCTCCAACTGGTCTGTTGGGTACGTCGTCTCGAGCAGCGCTGCCAGTCGGTCGCCCACGAGTGTTGCCTCGTTGTACGTCGGGATCACCACACTCACCGACGGCCGCCAGTCGCGGTCTCGATCCAGTGTCGGCCGCCCTGCCGGTCTGTAGACGGCGTACAACACTGCGATCGCGACCACCGGCAGGAACACGACACCGAGCAACCCACAGAGCGTCTTCAGCACGGTACGGTAGCGCACAGGCTCCCTTCGACAATCGAGAAAAAAGCGTTGACGGTCGCCGGCTCTCCCTGCCTCGACACGTGAACGACCTCGGAGTCAAGTCGTTCGAGAATGTTCGATTCTCGTGGGCCCGAGGGTCAGATACGTTCCGGCGACCCCGAGCCACCCGCCTCGCTCGTCTGTAGACACAGGATGCGGCAGGTGGTTGTGACAGTGCCCTCCGCCGAGAGCCTGCTCTCACGGGGGGATGTCGTCGCCGAGTTCAGCCCTCTGTCTCCTCGTCGGCGTTGGCACCCGCCTGGAGGTCACTGAACGCCGCTCCAAACTGGTCGACCGCGTCTGTCTCGATCTCGATGTTGACGTTGAACGAGCCGTCGTCCACCAGAACCTCGATCCGTTCGAGGTCGTTCGTGTAGGTCTTGTACTGTGTCCCGTCTGTGTCTACCTCCAGCTCCGCCGAGAGCATGTCGTACTCCACCAGCGCGTTGACGCGCCGGTATACCGTCGGCAACGACGTGTCACACACCTCGCCGAGTTCCTGTGCCGACATCGCGTGAACGCTGGTCGCCGCGAGGACGCGTCTGGCCGTCTCGCTTGCGAGCACGTCGAAGACATCGTCCGGCTCCCACTCCTTGCTCACGAGTCACTGGATCGTCGAGTGTGTCGTGTGGTCCCGCTGCGGTCCGGTCTCGGCACGCACAGTCGTCCGTGTCCTGTCTGTGTAGTTCCATCGGACTGAACGCGACAGTTTCCTCACGGACAGGTGTGTCGTTCCGGGTCGCACCGGGCGACCGCCCACCGTGTCGCTCTCGCGTCCAGGCGGTCCACCCGTCGTGGGGTCGTCCACCCGGTCACTCGTCGTGTGGCACCGCTCGTCGAGCCGGGACGCCGTCGACGGGGTGTGACACCCCCGTGACCCCCGAATCTGCCGGTCTACTCGCCGGAGTTTCGCAGTCTGAAACCAGAACATCGGGACCGAGTCGCAGGGAAAACGATCAGCGTCGTAAAAAGGGTTGTGGCAGTTTCGGTTCCCGAAGTCGATGGGACGGCTCAAACACATGGAAAGTGGGTAGTGTTGTAGATGGGCGAGGAGTTGGAACGAGATCTCGGGTTGTACTCGACGCTGACAATCAGTATGGGGGCGATGATCGGGAGCGGGATCTTCGTGCTCCCGGCGCTGGGATTCAAGAAGGCGGGGCCGGCGGTGATTGCGGCATACGTACTCGCCGGGCTCGTCGTGTTGCCGGCGGCGCTCTCGAAAGCGGAGATGGCGACCGCGATGCCGGAGTCCGGCGGGACCTACCTGTACATCGACCGGGCGATGGGGCCGGCACTCGGGACGATTGCCGGGATCGGGGCGTGGTTCTCGTTGGTGTTCAAGAGTTCCTTCGCGTTGGTCGGGCTGGGGGCGTATCTCCTCTTGTTCGTCCCGATTCCAGCGGGGTCGGTGACGCTCGTCGCGCTCGGGTTGGGCGCACTGGTCGTGTTGCTCAACATCTCGGGGACGAAACAGAGCGGGAGCGCACAGGCGGTGATCGTCACGGCGGTCGTGCTCGTGTTGATCGCCTACGTCGTCAACAGCGGGTTCGTGGCCGATCCGGCGCGGTATCAGCCGTTCGTCACTGACGGGCCAGACGGGGTCGTCACCGCGGCGGCGTTCGTGTTCGTCTCCTACGCCGGGGTGACGAAGGTCGCCAGCGTCGCCGAGGAGATCGCCGACCCGGGGCGGAACCTCCCGCTCGGAATCCTCGGCTCGATGGGGCTGATGGTCGTGTTGTACGTAGCGGTCGTCGCGGCGATCGTCGGCCTCAACGACCCGGCGGTGTTGACGAACGGGGGGCCGGGCGGTGACACCCCGTCACTGACCCCGATGGCCGACGCGGCAGGCCAGCTGTTCGGCGGGGTCGGCGTCGTCGTCGTCTCCGTCACGGCCGTGCTCGCACTGACGAGTATGGCAAACGCGGGTGTGTTGGCCTCCTCGCGGTTCCCGTTGGCGATGAGCCGTGACTCGTTGTTCCCGGAGTCGCTCCAACGGGTCGACGCGCGGTTCAAGACGCCACGGAACGCGATCCTGTTGACCGGGGTGTTGTTGCTCGCGTTGATCGCGTTCGTCCCGGTCGTGGATCTGGCCAAGCTCGCCAGCGCGTTCCAGATTCTCGTGTTCTCGATCATCAACGTCGCCGTGATCGCCTTCCGGGAGAGCGGGATCGACTCCTACGAGCCGTCGTTCCACTCGCCGGGCTACCCGTTCGTGCAGATCGTCGGGCTGCTCGGCGGGTTGGGGCTGCTCACACAGATCGGGACGTTCCCGTTGGTGGGCGCGGCGGCGATCATCGTCGGCGGCACCGGCTGGTATCTGGTGTACGGTCGGTCGCGGACGGACCGGACCGGCGCGCTCGGGGCGATCATCGACGCGCGGCGAGAACAGACGGAAAGCAGTGCCGACTGATCGACAGATGTCGGGGCTCGACTGTCGTTGTGAGGTGGTCGACGCGCCACCGGCAGGGTGTGTCGGGAGTCGGAGGGACACCCACGAGGTGTGTCGAACAAAGTGACACTGTCTGAGCTATGAACACGTGGAAACGGCGTGCAGTCGGGTACACCGTCTTCCTGTTGGCGACGATACTGCTGACCGCGGTGGTGTACCGGTGGGGGATGCGGGTGTACGAGGACGACCCGATGGCGTATCTCGACGCGCTCCAGTTCACTGTCGAGATGTTCACGACCACCGGGTTCGGCAGTGACTCACCGTGGCACAGTCCACAGATGAACACGTTCGTCACCGTGATGGATCTCGTCGGACCGGGGTTGTTCTTCGGCGCGCTGCCGGTGCTCGCGACACCGTTTCTGCAGGAGGCGTTCTCGACGACCGTGCCACAGACACTCAATGAGTCGCTGACCGGCCACGTGGTGATCTGTTCGTACACAGCCCGCGCGGAGGTGCTCGTCGCGGAACTCGACTCGTTGGACGTGCCGTACGTGATCATCGAGTCGGAGCGTGACCGCGCGGCGGAGCTGTACGAGGCGGGCCACCGGGTGATCAGAGCCGACCCCGAGTCCGTCGAGGGGTTGGAGAACGCACAGCTGTCGACCGCCCGGGCGTTGATCGCGGACGTCTCCGACCAGGTGGACACGAGTATCGTGTTGGCCGCAAAGGAGGTGTCCGAGGCGGTCCCGGTCGTCAGCGTCGTCGAGGAGCCGGCGTCGGCGCGGTACCACCGGCTGGCGGGGGCAGACCAGGTGCTCTCGCCGCGCCCGTTGTTGGGTGAGAGTCTCGCGACGAAGGTGACGACGGCGCTCACGACCGAGATCGACGACGCGATCCGGATCGACGACGATCTCCAGCTCGCCGAGGTGCCGATCCGCCACGGCAGCACGTTGGCAGGCGTGACGCTGGCCGACAGCGGCATCCGCGAGGAGGCGGGCGTGAACGTGATCGGGGCGTGGTTCCGCGGGGAGTTCGACGCCGCCCCGTCGCCGCAGGCGACACTGGATGTCGGGACGGTGTTGCTCGTCTCCGGCCGTCGTGACCAACTCCAACGGCTCGTCCAGATGAGCGAGGCGAATCTCCGCGAGTTCACGACCGGGGAGACAGTCGTCGTCGGCTACGGCGAGGTCGGGAAGGCGGTCGCCGAGTCGTTAGACGACGCGGACGTGGCGTACACGACCGTCGACACCGACGATCGGCCGGGCGTGGACGTGGTCGGCGACGCGACAGAAGCGGAGACGCTGATCGAGGCGGGCGTCCGTGAGGCCCGCACGGTCGTGCTCGCGTTGCCCGACGACACGGTCGCCGAGTTCGCCACGCTCGTTGTTCGGGATCTCACCCCCGAGACGGAGATCATCGCCCGTGTCGAGGAGAGCGGGAGCATCCCGAAGATGTACCGCGCCGGGGCAGACTACGTGTTGTCGTTGGCGACCGTCACCGGGCGGATGACCGCCGCGCGGATTCTCGAGGATCGTGACGTGTTGTCACTCGACCAGCAGGTGGAGGTGATCCGCACCACGGCTCCCGGGCTCGTCGGGGAGCGACTCGGCGAGGCGAACGTGCGGTCGGAGACGGGGTGTACGATCGTCGCGGTCGAACGGGACGGGCGAGTGGTGACAGCGGTTGACGCGGACACCCGGATCAAGCCGGACGACGAGGTGATACTCGTCGGCACAGACGAGAGTGTCCGCACGTTCCACGAGTCGTTCGGGACGGAGTGAGTCGGTTGTTCGGGGCGGGGTGAGTCAGTCGCCACGACTGAGTGAGTCGGTCATCCACGACGGAGTGAGCCGACTGCTCACTGCGTGGGTCGGGGTGACCAACGTTTACCGGGCCGGGGCCACCATCTCCGGTGTGAACCACCGTACGCTTCTCGCGTTCGAGTTGCCGGACGCGGCCCCGTTGTCCCCGGCGTTGGCGCGCGACCTCGCCGAGATGGAGGTTGTCGCGCTCGGGCACTACGGGCTGCCAGAACAGACACCGCCAGAGGCCGGCCGCGACCAGTTTGGCGACGAAGCGGACGCGGAACTGGCGAGACTGACGGAGCCGCTGACCGAGCGCAGCGCGGACGTGGAGACGCGGGTCGTCTTCGGCCGGGCACGCGGGAAGACGATCGACCGCGTGGCGACCGAGGCGGGGTGTGACGTGGTGTTCGTCCCCGGGGAGACGGAGACCGCAGGCGTCGACAGCGTGTTCGTCCCGTTGCGTGGCGGGGAGAACACGGCCAGCGTGGTGTCGTTCGCGGCGGAGTTGGCGACCGCGTCGGACGCCGCGGTCACCGTGTTCCACGACAGCGAAGAATCCGACCGCCG
>JAHENP010000167.1 GCA_018609965.1 Haloferacaceae archaeon | reverse complement strand
GGTGTGCGTTCGCGCCGGAGGCGTTCAGACACACCGGCGCGTCGAAGCCGGACTGGTGGCGACCGATCTCCAAGTGCGCGACCATGTGGTTGACACCGACCAACGGCACGTCCAGCCGCCCGGCGAGTGCCCGCGCCGCGGTGCCGACGATCCGGAGACACGGCCCGAGTCCCGGGCCGCGAGAGAAGGCGACGGCGTCGACCGGCTCTGTTCCCCAGCGGTCGCGGGCGTGTGTGAGCGCGTCACCGACGACCGCCGGCACCGCGTCGCTCATGTGTTCGGCCGCCTCACGCGGGTGAATCCCGCCGCTGTCCGGCTCGTAGCGGTCGTGAAACTCGGTGGACTCCTCGCTGGTCGTGTCGTCGTACACGGCCGCACTCGCCATCCAAGCCGTCCCCTCGATCCCGAGAACGCGCATCCGCGGGGGGCCTTACGCCTCTTCCGTCTCGCCGATGCTGTTGCGCTCCAACATGTGGTCCTGTTCCACGTCCGTCGCGTGACCCGCGGCGTCGTACACCTTCGCGCGCCCGACGGTCTTCCGCATCCCGAACTTGGTGTCGAGTTTGCGGACGACGACCTCCTCTGCGGCTTTGTCCAGTGTCGCCGCCAGCGAGTCGCGGACCTGGAGCCGCTCGGGGGTGGCGTCCTCGTGGACGACCTCGAAGGTCACGTCTGTCCGGTGCAACATCGGGTTCTCGTCCTCGTCGATGATGTCGATGTCCATGGTTGTGTTGTCTACTGAGTCGCCCGATACTCGGAAAAGGATTTCGAAGCGGGCGGTACGACCGGTGTCGGGCGCCGACGACGCTGGTTCTCGATCTGTCGGCGACGCGCCGTCGCGTTCCCGCCCGCGTGCCGTCGGTCGCATTCCCGCCTGCGTGCCGTCAGTCGCGTCCCTGCCCCCATGCCGTCGGGCGCACCAGCGACGCACCGCCGGAACCGCCGGCTACTTGCCCACAGCCGGCGACGGACGGACGTGCGACAGTTCGTCATCTGTGCCCACGAGGCGACCGCCGACTCGGAGTTTTCACTCGACGATCTCCCGGGCGAGGGCGGCCGGATGGACCTGCTGTGTCGGGCGGTCGGCGCGGCGTTGTTCACCTCGCACGGGATTCGTGATGCCCGGGTGCATCTGGTGATCGAGGACCTAACCGTCCAGTTCGACGGCGCGACAGCCCGGAACCTCAACCCGGACGCGCGTTCGACGGCCGCGCGGGTCCGGGACGCCCTCGACAGCCGCGCGGACGCCATCGGCCACCAGCCCGCGACGGTGAGTCCCGGCGTGAAGCTCTACCGAACGGGGTTGGCGACGACGCTCGACCGGCTCGACGGCACGCTCGTCCAGCTCCACGAGGACGGGACGCCGCTCGCGACGGTCGACCCACCCGCGAATCCGGTGTTCGTGCTCTCGGACCACCGCGACTTCACCGACGAGGAGGCGACGTTGTTGGCCGACCGCGCCGACCAGCGTCTCCGGGTCGGCCCGCGGGCGATCCACGCCGACCACGCTGTCGCGGTCACCCACAACTGGCTGGACACCGACGGCTACACCGACTACGAGGGGTGAGCCGCCGAGGGGTGTGGCAGGTTGAGGTGTCGAGGGCTGTGTCGGGCCGAGGTATCGAGGGCCGTCGACGACCGCGGGCCGTCGGTCGTTTCGGAAAGGTTAAGAAATGGCCTCCGTTACTGTCTCGTGCGGGCCGGTGGGGTAGCTTGGTATCCTTCGGCCTTCGGGTGGCCGTAACCGCGATTCGAATTCGCGCCGGCCCACTTCCCGCATTCTCACACCTCTAGCGTCGGCTATCGGGTGGCCGTAACCGCGTCCTCGTGAGCGAAGCGAACGAGGGCCAGCGAGACCGGAGGTCTTGCGTGATCCCGAAGATCAGCGACTTCGCCACTCGTTCTAAGTGAATGCGTTGTGCGACTGAACCACTAGACAGCAATCACTCGTCGCCGGTCAGAAATCCCGGCACCGTGACCGACGCCTCGGAGTCGCGCCGCCAGTACAGCGTCATCTGTCCCGGTGTTCTGCTACCGAGCCGACCCTCGTCGACCAACTCCTGCAGCAGGGTGCGGGCTCGTTCGGCGCTGACGCCGAGGTGGAGACGCAGGTCGCTCGTCGTGATTGCGGGGCCCTCGATCACCTCGAACAGCCCCATCACGTCCGCTTTCGTCACAACCTCGTCGGGGTGTTCGGTGTCGTCGAAGCCGGCTGGTGCCTCGCTCATACACACGATTCGGCCGGATTCCCCTGTAGGTGTTTCGCCAACCTAGTCGAACTCCGTGGGGAGTGCGACATGTGTCGATGCTGTCGCGGCGTGCGTGTGCGGCGGGAGTACGTATCCCCAGAGACCACCCCACAGCGGTACCGCGTCGACGAGGACAGCGACGTAGTCGAACACCGCCGGGGGGTTCGACGCCGCGGTCGCGCACAACCGCCCGGCGGGCGGCTGACGCGCCGCGCGGTCGTCAGTACCCGACGCATAGCGACGCGACGGCTACCCCGCCCACGACCGGCGTGGCGAGCAGGTAGTACCAGATTGCCTGCTCACCCAGCCGCTGGTCCGTGACGACGAGCCACGTCGCGAACAGGAACGCGAGCGTGACAGCCAGCGGGAGCAGTTGCACCTCCACGACCGAACGACCGAACACCACACTCACCGCGACGGTGCCGGCGGTGACACCGGCGAGCGCGAACAGATCGAGCGACAACTGCGTCGGCGACCGGATCGTCTCGACGATCACCGGGAGAGCTGCGACGGGCGTGAGTGTGGTGAAGCTCGACAGGTAGAAACACACCTGCACCGCGGCGAAGTAGGAGACGGCGAGCGCGGCCACGACGGGCCAGCCGGCATCGAAGACCGCGAGTGTGTTGCTCATGGTGTCGTGTGGCGCTACTGGTCGGCGGTGTCTGCGCTCGGGTTGTGTGGAACTCGGTCGACGCCCGGCGGTAGCGTCACAGGTCTGCTCGCCACCGACTCGGCAAAGTCGTGACGGTGGATCGGGACGCAGTGACCGAGAGTGTGGGTGACCGCCGGCGACACGGTGTGTTTCCGTCGAGCCCCCGGAGGTATGGGGGTGATTGCAGGTCGACGGGAATACTAACTGCTGGGCGCTAGCGGGCTGTACGTGCCCGATCCGGACACGGTTCCAGATGAACCTGTTGTGCGATTGAACCCTACGACAGTCGAACGGCGACAGTACATTTTTGACCGTGTACTCGCAACGTATCGTTGTGAGCGGGACCGCCCCGAAGACCGGAGAGAACTCGTCTCGGATAGTGACGACACCGGAGGTACTCGGCGGCGACCCCCGCATCGCTGGGAGCCGGATCAGCGTGTTGTTCGTTCACGAGCGCGTCGAAGGACGCGGTCTCGAACCACAGACTGTCGCCGACCGCCACGATCTCGACGTGGCGGACGTGTACCGGGCGTTGGCGTACTACCACGAGCATCCACGCGAAATGGAACGGCTCCGGCGCGAGCGAACGGAAGCCTTCGAGTCGTTCAGGGAGACCCTCGACCGGCCTGACGGCGTCTCTCCGGAGTGAGGATGCCCGGACAGGAGTGGAGGTTTCTCCTCGACGAGAACATGGAGCCGCAGGTGGAATCGTTTCTGGCGGCAGAGGGGTACGATGCCGAGCACGTACAGGATGCACTCTCGAAAGGTGCTCAGGACGAGTCTGACGTGTTGCCGTACGCGATGAGGACGAGTCGGATTGTGATCACCTCCGACGTGAAGGACTTCGCCGGTCTCGACCCGTCTGAACATTCAGGACTGATGTTGCTCTACGAGCAGCGCGCTTCGGCCCATGAGGCCGCAAACGCGGTCCTCGATGTCGTCGACGCCTACGGCGACCGCGAGCGGTTCGTCGCCGAGGCAATCGACGACTGGATGTAGTTGTAGTCAGTG
>JAHENP010000166.1 GCA_018609965.1 Haloferacaceae archaeon | reverse complement strand
TTCGCGGCCGGGATCGTCGACGAGTTGACCGTCTACGTCGGCTCACTGCTGATCGGCGGGCGTGACGCGCCGACGCTCGCGGTCGGCGAGGGGTTCCTCGACCGCGACGCGTTCACCTCACTGGCGCTCCGCGACATCGACCGACTGGACGACGGTGTCGTGTTGTCGTACGTCGTCGAGTAGTCGGCACAGTCGCACCCAAAGGTAACCGACGGCGCCGCACGCCAGCGTAGTCGACGCAGTCGGGCGATTACGGACACACTAACTGCCAGAGCACCACGCCGTCGACCGCGGCGACCGCTCGTGTGCTGTCCGCTCACAAGCTGTCGAACTGTTAAGACCCCGGGCCACGTACTCAAAGTATGAGCACAGTCTCAGACACGAGTCAACCGGTTCACGTGGACTCGCCGGACGAGTTCCACGACCTGCTCGATCAACACTCGCGCGTTCTCGTCGACTACTACGCCGACTGGTGTGGTCCCTGCAAGATGCTCGCGCCGACCGTCGAGGAGATCGCCGAGGAGGCGGACGTGACGGTGCTGAAGGTGGACATCGAGGCCCACCAGGAGTTGGCGAGTGAGGCAGGCGTCCGCTCGATCCCGACGATCCAGTTCCTCGCGGACGGCGAGGAGGCCGAGCGGATGGTCGGCGTCCACGACAAGTCGGAGATGCTCGACGTCGTCGAGTCGCTGTAAGACCGCGCGCTGTCGCCGAGGACCTGTGTCACAGTCGGTCTGCCGCGTCGCGGAGAGTCGCCACGACCCGGTCGTGTGCGGTGTCGTTCGAGGCGACGAGCCCGGTCGCGCCCGGCTCCCACCGGTCACCGTGTGCGTCGGTCACGCGGCCGCCGGCACACCGGATCAGGTGGACACCCGCGGCCGTGTCCCAGTCGTTCAGTTCGACAGTCGAGACGACAGCGTGGAGCGCGCCACTGGCAACACCCGCCAGTGCTAACTGCGCGCACCCGACCCGTCTGAGGTCGCCGAACCCCGTCACCAACGCCGGCGCCACGGTCGCGAGCCGTTCGCGGTCGGCCTCACTCGGCCCGAACAACGGGTTGATCAGGAACCGTTCAGGAGCTGTCTCGTCGTCGACCGCGAGCGACCCGCGGTCCGTCTCCTCGGCTGCTTCCCCGTCGAGAGCGGTCGTCGACTCGTCGCCGTCAGACTCGACTGTGGTCCCGTCGTCGACGCCAACGGGTTCACGCCACGCGTCCGTCCGGTCCGCGACGTAGGCGTCGCCCAGCGCGGGGGCGACAGTCGCCGCGGCGACAGGTTCGCCGTCGACAGCGCGCGCGACGCTCGTCGCCCACACCCGGCGGCCGCCGACGAAGTTGACCGTCCCGTCGATGGGGTCGACCACCCACGCGGAGCCGCTCGTCGGGAGGTGGTCGGGGGCGTCACCTTCCTCGCCGACGACCGGATCGTCGGGGTAAGCGGCCGTGAGTCGCTCGCGGACGACACGCTGTGCGGCGCGGTCGGCCGCGGTGACGCTGTCGACGCTCTCACCGCCTTTCTGTTCGGCCGTGATGTCCGTCCGGAACCCGGTGAGTGCGCGAGCGGCCCCCGCTCGGGCGGCCGCGAGACAGTCTGCAGTCACGCTCGTTTCCTGCATCAGTCTCGGGGAGTGTCGCCACGGTGGTAGCTCCGTCGTTCCCGCGTGTCGGGAGAGTTTTGTTCACTCGTTCCGTACCGTACACCTGTGACACGAGACACACGGTCCACGACACGACGCGAGTTACTGGCTGCAGTCGGGGCGAGCGGAACTGTCGCCGTCGCCGGCTGTCTCGGCTTCGGCGGCGGTGGTAGCGGGAGTGAGGCGAGCACCTCCTACGACTGTGGCGACGGCGGCGAGACCGTTGAGGAGGCCGCACAGCCGGCGATTGGACCGACGGACGCCCCGGTGACGGTCAAGGTGTGGGAGGACTTCTCCTGTCCACACTGTGCGACCTGGAGCACGGAGGCGTTCCCCAGTCTCAGAGAGGAGTACGTCGCGAGCGGGGAGGTGCGGTACGAACACCACGACTTCCCGATTCCGGTCGAAGACTGGGCGTGGGGCGCCGCCAGCGCCAGTCGTGCGGTGTACGAGGCCACCGACGGGGAGACGTTCTTCGAGTTCGCGAAGTCGATCTACGAACAACAGAGCGACTACACGCTCCAGGTTGCCGGCGACGCGGCCGACAACGCCGGTATCGACCCGTGTACCGCCGTCGAGGCGGCCCGCGGTGAGACGTACCGTCCGGTGTTGGAGGCGGACAAACAGGCCGGGCTGGACACGGAGATGGAGGGGACGCCGGCGGTGTTCGTGAACGGTCAGCTGCTGAGCGGCGACCGCACGTTCGAGAACGCCGCGAGCCTGATCGACGAGGAGCTGTAGGGGGACGCGCGAGGTTTTTGTCTGCCGAGCGGTGACGGTCGGACGGACAATGACCGATGAGCAGTCGGGAACAACGGAGGGGGACGACGAGTCCGACGGCGGGCCACGGGAGGGGCTCCGGAGCGCGGCAGAACGGGTGGGGGAGACGGCGACGACGGCCGCAGACGGGTTCGACGAACGGTTGGTCGACCTGTTGGCGTGGGTGTTGGACACGGAGACCCGTGCCCGGATCTACGCGTATCTGCGACAGACACCCAGTTCGACCAGCGACGAGGTGGCCGACGGGACGGACCTCTACCCGAGTACGGTTCGGGAGGCGTTGGCCGAACTCCACGACGATGGGTTCGTCACCCGCGGGAAACGCACCGCGACCGGCGCTGGCAACAACCCCTACGAGTACGAGGCAATTCCACCGGCGGAGTTGGTCGACGGGGTCGTCGACGAGGTACAGTCCGGGCTCAACGCGGTGTTGAACCTCGACCAACGGCTGGGTCGCGGCGACGGGGACAGCGTCGTCGGCCCGGTCCGCATCACCGTCGCGTCGGGCGGCGACGGCGACCTGGAGGGACGTGTCGGCACCGAGCCACCGAGCGGACCGGTAGACGGGGGTACGTCGGTGGACGGCGACGCGCCGGTGGACGGCGACGCGGCGGCGGGCGAGCCGGCCGGAGCAGACGAGACTGCCGAGACCGACGGTGGCGCGACGAGAGACGACACCGAGACCGGGGGGGACGACGACAGCCGGACGGACGACGAGCAGTCGGAACGCCCGTTTTAAGTCTGCCCGTCACATCCCGCGAGTATGGACGTGGCGCTGGGTGGGACGTTCGACCCGATCCACGACGGTCACCGAGCGTTGTTCACTCGGGCGTTCGAGTTGGGCGACGTGACGGTCGGGCTCACCGCCGACGAGTTGGCACCGGAGACGCGTCACACGGAGCGACACGTACGGCCGTTCGGCGACCGGCGGGCGGCACTCGACGCCGAGCTGTCCCCGCTCGCGTCGGAACACGACCGCACTTACACCATCCGCGAGCTGACGGAGCCGACGGGGATCGCCGTCGAGGAACAGTTCGACGTGTTGGTCGTCTCGCCGGAGACAGCCGGCGGCGGCGAGCGCATCAACAAAATTCGGGAGCAACGCGGGGTCGCTCCCCTCCGGATCGAGGTGGTTGACCACGTCCCCGCCGACGACGGGGAGCGGATCTCGTCGACACGGATCGTTCGCGGTGAGATCGACGAACACGGCAACCTCACGCCCGACCGCGACGGGCGTGAACCAACGCGGCGGTGAGCGAGAGCCGCGCCGGCCGTCACCACTCCGGCGCGTCGAAGCCGGCGTCTTCCAGTAGCTCCTTCCAGTGTCGCTGCACCGAGAG
>JAHENP010000165.1 GCA_018609965.1 Haloferacaceae archaeon | reverse complement strand
GGGCGGTGCCGGGGATCATCCCGAACTCCTGTGCCTGTTGTTCGACGTACGTCTTCATCTCCGGGAACCCCTCCAGCTCCTGTGCCTGTTTCATCACACTGGAGACGTACTGGCGAACCGTCTTCGGCTCCGTCTCCGCCAGCCGGGAGAGCAGGAACTCCGTGTCCGGCTGGATCGGCTCCCGGTCGTTGAGCGCGACACTCTCGACGAGCTCCCGTTGGAGGTCGCTCCCGAGCACGCGGTCGGCAATCTCTGCGGGTGTGTACCCCACTGACGCCTCCCCCAACTGCCGACAGTCCACGTTGTCACGCTCGGCGATCTTCCCCAGCGAGGTCTCCCACACCTCCGTCATCACGTCTGCCTCCGGCTGTGGGATGAACTGCTGGATCGGGAACCGTCGAGTCGCGGCGGGGTCGATGGAGAAGGGCATGTTGGTCGCGCCGATCACGAGCAGGTTGTCCTCTACGTCGTTCATCTGTTGGAGAAACGCGTTCGTCAGCGCACGCTCGTGCCGTTGGAGGTTGTCGTCGGAGCGATCCGGGATCAGCGTCTCCACCTCGTCGAAAAAGAGGACGGCGAACCCGTCGCTGGCGAGCTCGTGTGCCTGATCGAACGCCGCCTGGACGTTCTTCTCGGACTCGCCGGCGTACTTCGACACCACGTCGCTGCCGCGCACTTCGAGGAACACCACGTCCCCGTACTCCGACTCGATCTCCGTGTTGTACTTCGCCTCGTGGGCGATCGCCTCCGAGATCAGCGTCTTCCCACACCCCGGCGGGCCGTACAGCATCATCCCGCCGCCGCGGTCGGCGAACTCCTCGCCGTAGTGGTCGACGATCTCGCCGCTGATGGACGGGTCGAACAACGACAACATCATCTGTGCCGTCCGTTTGACCTCTTCGAGGCCAGCGACATCCTCCTCGAAGCTCTTGTCTGGTTCCTCTGGCGTGATCGAGATGTTCGCGTCTGCCTCTTTTTCGCCGGACTCCCCGCCACCACCGCCGCCACCGGATCCGCCCGTGCCGCCGACATCGTCCGGGTCCGACACTGCCATCGGCTCGCCGGCGTCGGTGAACTCGAAGTCGGTGGTCTCGTCGACCACGACCGTCGGCTGGCGCGGCTCGATCTCGTCGACGATGAACTCGACTGTCTTGACTTCGTCTGGCCCACCGAGATCGTACGTCTCCCGTATCGGGTGCAACAACGCCTCCTGGCGCACGAGGAGCTGTCTGAGCTTCTCCGGCTCGTTCCCGAGCGGGTCGATCCGCACCCGGTCTGCGGTCCTGATCCGGCCGACGGAGCCGGACTTGGCCTTGAACTGCGCGCCTCTGATCGGAGGGAACAGCTGGTCTGCCATCTCCGAGTTCACTCTGACCTTCTGGCCGATTGCCGGCTCTCCCGGTGACGGGATCGCACCGTCTGCCACTGGGTCCGCGCGGAAGTGAACCTCCCCGCCGTCGAACTGTACCGTGACGACGTCCCCCTTCTCCAGCCGGCCGCCGAGCTTCGTCTCCCCGAGCTCGACGTGCGAGGTGGGACGGTCGTCGTCCGTCGTTACTTGTGCGTTCAGTGTCACGTCTCTGTGACTGCGTCCACAACTTGTCTCGCGAACGATTCCACTGTCTCGTAGTCGGCACCGACGAGTTCGTCTGGCGGCCCGTACCACAGCGCCAGCGTCGACAGCCACTCCAACAACGCGCCGAACTCCTCGCTGGCCCGCCCGATCTCCCGGTACGTGGCGGCCAGCGACGGGGCACCGACCGCGTCGAACCGGTCGGCGAGTCGCTCACAGCTCTGTGTGACCGTTCGGAGTCGGTCGGCACTCCAAGGCAACAGAACGTACCAGTTGGCCGGCCGCTCGCGTGTCAGCGGCACCGCGAGCGGGTCGTCCTCGACGAGTCGGCCCGCGCCGACGGCGTCGTCCACCGAGACGGGGAGCCGCGTCGCCGTCGGCTCGTCGCCCTCGTACACCGTGTCGAGCACCGCCCGCACGCTCCGGTCGATTGCCGTGTCTGGTGTGTGTTCCAGCCGTGGGAGACGACCGACGGCGGCGACGGACTCGGCGGCGGCCGTGGTGGCGTCGACGATCTCGTCGGCGATCTCCCACGCGGCGACATCCTCCGTCGGGCGACGGGCGGCACGGACCCGCTCGAGTGACTCCCGGACTGTCGCCAGCTCTCCGGCCACGTCGCGGCCGTACACGGTCTCCATCCGGTCAGTCGTCCCGTCCAGACACTGCTCGTCGTCGGGAATCCAACTGCTCGGTGTGTCGCCCTCGGAGTGTCTCACGGCTCGTTCACTGGACGTTGAGCCCCTCGTCGTCGACCTCGTTGCTGACTGCCTCGGCGCTCTCGTCGAACGCCTCGATGTTCTCGTCGCTCATCCCCGCGTCGATGTCCTCGATGAAGTCGCCGAGATCCTCGTCTTGCATCTTGTCTGCCGGCGAGAACGTGTCGCTCATCGAGGAGAGGAACTCGTTGTACTGGTCGGCCAGCTCGATCAGACTCTCCGGGTACACCGCCTCACCCATCGCGAGCTGTCGGAACTGGTCGCGACGCTCCGCCATCACGTCACGCATGACGGAGAACCGCTCCATCACCTGTGCAAGCTCCTGGACGCGGTCTGCGACGTTCGGGACATCGATGTCTCTGATCTCGTCGATGCTCTGGTAGAAGTAGAACTGTTTACGGAGGTTCTGGACGCGCTGTCGTTCCCCGTCGTCTAACTCCTCTGGCGACTGCCCGTCGACGAGCTGTGCGATCTCCTGTTTGAGCTCCCGCTTCCGTTGTTGGGGGTTCACGTCGGCCGAACTCGTCGTCTCCTCGCGACGGTTCTCGAAGCGCTGGCGCGCCTCCTCGACGCGTTCCTCGGCCACCTCGATCCGGTCGATACAGGTGTCGAACATCGCCGCCCAGTTGTTGTACATCGCCGTGTACTCCGTCTCGGCGATGTCGTCGAACGAACGGAGGATGGTGACGGCGTCGTCTTCGAGTTCGACGATGTTCTCGTGACCCAGGAACTCGAGGACGGCCGTCGCCTCCCACTGGGTCGTGGCGTCGATGTGTTCGTCGTCTGCCTCGACGAGCGCCTCAACGGCGTCCTCGCGGTCGATGACGGCGTCGCCCGTGTCGCCGATGTCGAGCGCCTCGCCGAGATCGTGGTCCATCAGCTCGCCGACGATTTCCTCCCAGTTCCCCTCGATGTCGTTTTCGCGTTCTGCGATGCTCCCGTCGAACCGCACCGGGTCGTCTGTCGCCCGCTTCGGAGACGCGGTCACGACGCTGTCGTCGTTTGTGTCGAATTGCTCGAAGTTCTGCATCAGAATTCCTCCTCGATCTGCTCGTGGACCCGCTCCGTGATCTGGTCACGGAGGTAGCTGTTCGCCGTGTCGGTCACCGCCAACTGGAGCTGTTCGACCTGTTCGCGTGCAGCCTCCTTCGCGTTCGGGAGACTCATTGTACTCTTCCCGCCGAGTACGTCTTGGACGATCTCGTCGGAGTACGACTCGATGTCCGCCTCGACGGCGTCCCGTTTCGTCGCGACGCCGTGTCGCTCGTCCACCTCGATCTGGATGTTGTCCGCCAGCCGGTCGCGAACGCCGGTGACGATCTCCCGTTCGTCGGTGTCGCCGCGGCTCGACCGGACTGCCGAGAACACGTCCGACAGTCGCTCGACCTCCGAGCGGATCAGCGAGTCGTACTCCGCGGCGGGCACGACGTGCCCGGAGTCGTCGAAGGCGTCGACCACCTCCGACTCGATCTCGTCTGCCAACCACCGCGTGAACTCGTCGAGTGCGGCCGGGACGAGATACTCCCCGTCCAGGTCGACCACGTACCCCTCCGTCTGGAGGTAGTCGATCACGTCCGAGACGGCCGCCACGGAGATGGCGCCCTCCAGCTTCTCGTGTGAGAGTGTCCCGTTGCGGCTGCGGTGGATCAGCTTGTCGTCTAAGTCCTCGCCGGAGTCGCCGACGTGATCCTTCAGCTTCGGCCCGACCGTGTAGTAGTCCCGGTTGCCGGCGACGATCCGCATCACGAGCCCACGGTCGTTGGTACGCAGCTCCTCTGCGAAGAACTCCGCGTCGTCGTGGGCCAGATCGAAGTGTTGTCTGAGTTGCTCTGTCGTGATCACGATCTGGTTGCGGAACAGCTCCTGGAGTTCGTCTGCGACACCCATGTCGATCCCGATCCCGAACGGGTCGACGTAGTAGACGCCGGCCCGAATCCGTTCGAACGGGCTCGTCTCCTCGGCGGCGATCTCTTCGAGACCGTCTTTCACGTCCGCCGTCGACACGCTGTCTGCGTTCATCAGTCCCTTCTCACCGGTCTGGTACTCCGACTTGATCTCCTCTTCGTCCCTGTCGACGTAGACGAACCCGTAGTTGTCCTGTGCGATGGACCGACAGGCGTCCGAGAGGACATCGCGGTCGACTGGCCGTAACGGCATCGTCAGATACCACACGACATGCTCAGGTAAAGGTTGCCCTCGGCTCGGGCGTTGCCGTCACGGCGGGGAGTCCTCGTCGCGGCGACGGACATCTCGGCGTGGCGACAGCCGACCGCGCGTCGTCGCAGCGGCCGTCTCAGGCCTCTTGAAGCCGGCCGCCGTCGACGGCGACGTTCTGCCCCGAGAGGTAGTCGGCCGCAGACGAACAGAAAAACAGGATCGGCGCCGCCACGTCGTCGAACGACGCCGGCCGCCCACGAGGGTAGTCGACGCCGTCGACGACCGTGTTCTCCACCGCGAACGGG
>JAHENP010000164.1 GCA_018609965.1 Haloferacaceae archaeon | reverse complement strand
GTTGGAGTACGAGGAGACGTTGTCGCAGACCGAGATCGCCGAAGAGACGATGCTCCCGCCGCGGACGGTCCGGTACGCGCTCTCCCGGTTGGAGGAGGCGGACGTGATCCACTCGCGGTTCTCCTTCTCGGACGCCCGCAAGCGGTTGTACACGCTCACGATCTAGCGGATACTCACGGTCTGAGCGAAGTGAGCGGCACAAGACTCAGGCCGGTGGCTTCCGACCGCCCGGTGTGACACCGTTGGCGTCGGATCTCTACGTCGGTGACGCACTGGACGCCGCTCGCGGGGACGCGCTCGTGGCGACCGGTATCGAGGGTGTACTCCGGCTGACCCACAGCCCCCCAGACGAGCCGTACCCCGAGTCGTTCCGTGTCGACGTGGTCGAGCTGATCGACGGCCCACAGAACGACCCGGACGCGACCCGACGGGCGATTGTAACTCTGTGTGACCGACTGGAAACGGACCAGACGACACTGGTCCACTGTTCTGCGGGTGCCTCCCGGAGTGTCTGTGTCGCCGCCGGCGCGCTCGCGTGCCGCCGTGGTGAGCCGTTCGCGGACGCGCTCGAAGACGTTCGGAACACACACCCACCGAGCCAACCACACCCGTCGCTCGTCGACCACGCCGAGCGTGCCGTCGAACGGCTCCGTGCCGACTGAGGTGACGCCCATCCCACGCCACCCTAGTTAAATACGCCGCGCGCCAGAAACGAGTGTGGAGCGGGAGTACGGCTTCGAACTCGGCCTGTGTGCGGCGTTGGAACAGGAGACGGAGTGGCTACTCGCCCGCCAGCTCGGCGGCGCGGTCGCCGACCCCGGCCAACGGATCGTCGACGTGGTCGGGGTCGTCCCGGGACCGGCGTTCGCGGACCGCGCCCGGATCACCGCGAGTACGATCCCACCGGCGGCTGTCGAGGCGGATCTCGGCGTCGGCCGAGCGCGCCCCCCGAAGGCCGCGTTCGACTGCCGTCCGGAGCGCCGCGCGGCGGTCGTCGCCGACGCCGTCGACTGCGGGTTCCTCACTCGCGAACCGGACGACACCCAACCCCGCGTCCGCCAGACGACCCGCTACCCGGACGAGTGGGTGGGCGAACTCGTCGCAATCGAGAACAAACCCGATCTCGACCGGCCCGGCGGGCTCCGCGAACAGCTCCGACTCGACGCGAGTCTCGCCTTGTTCGACCGAGTGGTGCTCGCGACGGCGACACACGTCACCGGCGCGCACCGTAATCGGATTCCCGACCCGGTCGGCATCTGGCGGTTCGATCCCGAGAGTGGCCAACGCCGGATCGTCCGCTCGGCCGACCGGCTCCCGGTCGCCGAGCCGGGGATCGAGCCGCGTGCGTACCGCGACGGCCGGACAGACATCTCGGTCGTCTCGCCGGCTGCCAAGCACCGCCGCCGCCGCCGGATCGCCGAGCGGGCCTACGGGAAGGGGTGGCGACCCGACGCGTACCCGGCGTGTGCACGGTGTGAGCCGACCGACGACGGCCGACCGTGGTGTGCCGCCTACGACCGTGTCGTCGACCCTGCGAGTGAGTGTGGCACGGACTGTCCCCACCACGACCCCGCGGACCCGCCGGTGGTCGACACCGACCGACTGCGTGACGCGCGGACGCCGTGGCAACGGGCTCCCGACGGAACTGTGGATCGACAGGTGGGGCTCGGCGACTTTGGATGAGCGAGACACGATCCGTAGTGATTAAATGCGATTCCGGAGTAGCCGATTGATATGTCGAGAGAACGTTTCCCTCTCTTTGATCCAGTTCTCGTCACCGATCTCGTGAACGCGGAAACTCCGCCCGACGACACGGCTGGACTTCGCGAGACGATCCGACCGTGGACGGTCGAGGAGCCGTCCGATCTCGGAGAGTTGACGCTCGAACAGGCGTTCAACGAGGATATATTCGAAGAGATTCTGGGATACGACCTTCCTCGTCCGGGAAACGAGACGTTCCAGCTGTTGCCAAAACAACAGGCGGAAGCAGATTCTCGTTTCCCGGACCTGTTGTTCGGACAGTTCGAGCAGGATGGAACGGGAGGGTTAAACCGGGATCGACGCTTGGCCGTCGGAGAGCTGAAATCGCCTGGGACAGATCTCGATGGGGGAGAAAACGGGAGTGACGGTATCGAGTCGCCCGTCGAGCAGGCGTTCGACTACTCGAACAAGAACGGTCTCAGTCTTCGGTGGGTGGTCGTCACCAACATGGAAGAGATACGACTGTACCACCAGAACAGCGTCAGCCACTACGAGAAGTGGGAGTTTGAGAACTTTCTCGACGGCGGGGAACTGACTGAACAGTTCTGGCAGTTCTACTACCTACTGCGGCGTAAGTCACTCGTCGCAGCGGACGGCGAGGAGTCGGTTCTAGAGGAGCTGTTCGAACGTGACCTCTCGGAGCGGCAGCAACTGACCGAAGCGTTCTACAGCTTCTACCGCGAGGCAGTCGAAGACGTGTACCAGGAGTTGACCGAACAGTTCCCCCAGCGGGCCGCAGACGAAGCCGGCCGTATATCACTGATCCAAGCGAGTCAGAAGCTGATGCACCGTGGAATCGTCGTGTGTATCTTCTCCGACCGTGGGCTGTTACCACCCAACCTGCTCGCAGACGTTCTCACGGACGGCCGTCAGTACCCGAGTCTCGACGGGAACGCCGTCTACACTGCGATCCAAAACCTGTTCACCTGTGTCGATCAGGGGAGTCCAGACGACTACAAGTACGACGTGTACGGCTACGACGGAGGGCTGTTCGACAGTGACGAGATTCTGCGCGAGGCGTCACTGTCGGACGACCTGTTCTGCAGAGAGTACGAGATCGGCGATCAAACAGTCGACGGCGTCTTCGGGTTCCACACCTACGACTTCCGTGACGACCTCAACGAGTTCGTGCTCGGACAGATCTTCCAACAGTCCGTCGCAGACTTCGAGCGACTCCACGACAGCGTCTTGCAGGGACGGGAGCCGTTCGCCGAGGGACGAGCACGCGAGGAGTACGGCATCTACTTCACCAGAGAAGGACTCACCGAGTTCGTCGCGGGCCGTGCGATCGATGACCTGTTGGAGCAACGACGGGCCGCGGTCCGGGAACGGATCGACACGGAGAACGGAGAACACGCGGACGACCCCGAGTTTCTGACGGCGTACCTCGACGAAATCCTCGACATTCGGATTCTCGACCTCTCGTGTGGCTCCGGGGCGTTTCTGGTCTCCTGTTTCTCGCGACTCCAACAGGAGGCCGAGTCGGTGCACCGGAAGCTCCAGAGCGCGGCGGAGGCAGGCCAGATGCCGCTGACGTTCGAAGGGTTCGGGTCGAAACAACGGGAGATCGTCGAGGAGTCCATCCACGGCAACGACATTCTGCAGGAGGCACTAGAGATCTCCAAGCTGTCCGTCTGGGTCCGGTCTGCCCGCGAGGAGGTGTCGCTCGGTGACCTCAGCGGCAACTTCACGACACAGGACGCGCTCGCGGGCGAGGTCGTGTTCGGGACGGACTCCGAACAGAGAGGGTTCGGCGACTTCGACCTCGTCGTCGGAAACCCGCCGTGGGGTGGTGAACTGTCCGACGAGGCACAGTCGTGGCTCGCACAGGAGTTCCCAGGCTTCGACACCACGGAACTCGACACGTACGAACTGTTCACGCTCGTCGCACTCGAGTATCTGAACGACGACGGCCGGCTGGCGTTCGTTCTGCCACAGACACTCCTCCGATCCGACCACGACACAGTCAGACAACACCTCGTGGAGAACTACACGTTCGAACGCTACCACCTCCTCGGGGCCAACTGGTTCGGTGACGAGGTGAACATGAACTCGACGGTGTTGCAGCTACACGCAGACGACCCGGAGCCGGACGAGCGATTCCAGAGCGTGACACTCGTCGAGGACGAACGCCGGCGCGCTATCGACGGTGCGGTCGGACTCACACAGCTCGAAGCCGCACGGAGCTTCGAGGTGCCACAACAACGGTGTATCGACTCCGGCGAGATCGAGCCGTTCCGGTACGTCCCCGACGACAGGATCATCGAACAGATGGAGTCCAGTTCGATCCCGTTGGGTGCGCTGTGTGAGTCGAAACGCGGCGTCGAGATGGGGAAAGCTGGCGACGTGATCAGGTGTCCCGGCTGCGCGCGGTGGACGACTCCGCCCCGGTGGCCCGAGCCCGACAAACAGAAACAGTGCCCCCACTGTGACCACACGTTCGAGTACCGCGACCGGATGGGGGACGACCAACTCGT
>JAHENP010000163.1 GCA_018609965.1 Haloferacaceae archaeon | reverse complement strand
CCGCTCGCCGCGCCCGTGTCGTCGACCCGTGCCCGGATCACGATCTCGCCGGATTCGTCGGTGCCACCACTCTCGCCGGTCGCCTCGGCCTCGACTTCGAGATCGAGTAACGGGCGTTCCGGCGTCGCCTCGGCGTCGAGTCGCGCCAACCCGGAACCGGGATCGTCGTCGGCCTGTGGGGCGCCCGTCGCCGCCCGCGTCGCGTCCGTCTCCGCGACCGTGTGGTCGGTCGCCGTCGGCGGCTCGGTGCCGGAGTACTGTTGTCTGGTTTCCGTCTCGCCCGGCTGTCGGTTGGCGCCGAACGCGCGAATCGTGAGGTGATACCTCTCGTCGGGCGTCTCGTGACGGACCCGGTAGCGTCCCGGGGCGTCCGGCTCGAACTGGACAACCGGCTCGTCGCCGACCGTCGCCTGCGAGGGAGCGGGTGCGTCGACGACCGTCCAGCCGTACGCCGCCGCAGCCGCCGGGTCCGGGTCGCGCGGCGCCAGTTCGATCTCGTCGCCGACGGCCGCGAACCGCGGTGGGCCTGGATGTTCCATCGTCTACGCTTCACCGGGCGGTCACTTTGCTGTTTCCCGCCGCCGACTGTTCGTCCCGACCGGGACCCCCCGCCGTCGAGAGGGCCGATGTCAGACGGCGGGGGCAGAGCCAAGTAGCCCGCCGCCGTCCGTCCGGCCGTGACAGACGACACCGAAGTCAGCGTCGAGTTGACGGTGGCAGACGGGCGCACGGTGATCGACGTGACCGGGGAGCGCGAGGCGGCCGTCGTCGTCTGGGCCGACGGCGACCAACGGATCTACCTCCCGCCGGAGGATTTCGACGACCCGCCGCGCCGCGACGGCGCCTACGGCACCGCAGACTCCCCCGTCGCCGACGACTCACCGTACGACGGGCCGCGGGCGGACAGCCCCTACGAGTCTGCGGTCGTCGACGACAGCGCCTACCAGCGCGCCGGCGACGTGCCCGACTCGGCCGGGCGCCACTCCACCGCCGACGGGTTCCGGATCGTCCACCCGGCGCCGGTGACGGAGTTCCGGCTGTTGCGGTGAGGCGACGCTCACTCCCCCGGTAGTCCCGTCGAACTGGCAAACCGTTCGCTCGTCGTCAGTCGTTTGTGGCGGCCGTGCCGAGTCGCCCGAGTGAGCCAACTGTTCGAGCCGCTGACGCTCCGGGAGACGGAGCTGCCGAACCGCGTGATGGTGTCACCGATGTGTCAGTACAGCACGCCCGACGGGGTGGCGACGGACTGGCACCTCGTCCACCTCGGCTCGCGTGCGGTCGGCGGCGCGGGCACCGTGTTGACGGAGGCGACGGCTGTCTCCCCCGCGGGGCGAATCTCCCCGTCTGATCTGGGGATCTGGACGGACGAACAGGCGGACGCGCTTGAGCGTGTCGCGTCGTTCGTCCGCGACCAAGGGTCGGTGCCGGGCGTTCAACTCGCCCACGCCGGGCGGAAAGCCTCGACCGCCTCGCCGTGGGAGGGTGGCCACCCGGTCGATCCGGACGAGGGCGGCTGGACGGCCGTTGGCCCCAGCGGCACAGCCTACCCCCGCGACGGGGAGGAACAGCCGACCCGGAAGCTGTCGACGGCAGAGGTCAAGGACGTGATCGACGACTTCGTCGCCGCTGCCGAGCGTGCTCGTGACGCCGGGTTCCTCGTCGCAGAGTTCCACGCCGCCCACGGCTACCTGCTCCACGAGTTCCTCTCGCCGGCCACGAACGACCGGACGGACCGGTACGGCGGCGACTTCGAGGGCCGGACGCGACTCCTCCGGGAGGTGACGGCCGGGGTTCGCGAGGTGTGGCCCGACGACCACCCTGTCTTCGTCCGAATCTCCGCGACAGACTGGCTCGACGACCGCCCCTCCTGGACCGTCGACGACTCCGCCCGGCTCGCGCCACGGCTCGCGGAAGCGGGTGCAGACCTGTTGGACGTGAGTGCCGGCGGGATCAGTCCGGCACAGTCCGTCCCGTCGACGGGCCCCAGCTACCAACTGCCGTACGCCGAGACGATCCGGGAACACGTCGTCGACACCGGAGTCGACCTGGCGGTCGGGACGGTCGGCGGGATCACGGAGCCGGCGCAGGCAGAGGCAATCGTCGCCAACGACCGCGCCGACGCGGTGTTGATGGCCCGCGAGTTCCTGCGGTCGCCGTACTGGCCGTTGCACGCCGCCGACGCGCTCGGTGCCGAAGGCGACGCGGTGGAGTGGCCCGTGCAGTACCGCCGTGCGGTGAAGTGACACGCCCGTCATGACCCGCACACACCGACGCGGAGGGAAACGGGCAAGTGGTCGCCGCCCACTCTGCGGGTGTGGACCGCAACACCGACCGTGTCGCCGTCGTCGCGGCGTCGATGACCCAGTTCGGGGAGCGAGACGGCTGGATTCGCGACCTGCTCGCGGAGGCCGGCCAGGCGTGTCTCGCGGACGCCAACGCGACGGCCGACGAGATCGACCACCTCTACGTGTCGAACATGGCAAGCGGGGAGTTTGAGGGCCAGACCGGGGTTCCGAACGCGCTCGCACACGACCTGGGCGCGGTGCCGGCGTACACTGCCCGGATCGACCAGACCTCCTCGTCGGGCGGGGCGGGGATCTACGCCGCCTGGCAGTCCGTCGCCAGCGGTGCCAGCGACTGCACCCTGCTGGTCGGCGGCGAGAAGATGACCCACCGGAGCACCGCCGAGGCGACGGACGTGATCGCCTCCCTCACGCACCCCGCCGAGTACAAACACGGCGTCACGCTCCCCTCCTTCGCCGGGCTGACCGCACGGGCGTACCTCGACGCCTACGACGCCCCCCGGGAGAGTCTCGGGGCGGTCGCGGTGAAGAACCACGAAAACGGCGTCGACAACCCCAACGCACAGTTCCGGGAGGCTGTCGAGTTGGAGACGGTGTTGGAGAGCCCGATCGTCGCGGACCCGCTGCGGCTGTACGACTTCTGTCCGATCACGGACGGCTCCGCCGCGCTCCTGTTCGTCCCGGAGTCGTTGGCGGCGTCGTACGCCGACGAGTACGCCGTCGTCGCTGGCGTCGCGGGCGCGACGGACACACACGTTGTCCACGAACGCCCGGACCCGACGACGATGGGTGCGGTGCGTGACTCCGGCAACGCGGCCTTCGAGATGGCCGACCGCGAACCCGCGGATGTCGATGTCGCGGAGCTTCACGACATGTTCACGATTCTCGAACTGTTGCAGTTCGAGGATCTCGGCTTCGCCCAGAAGGGTGAGGGGTGGCGTGCGGCCGCCGACGGCCGGACAGCCCGCGACGGGGAGATCCCGATCAACACCTCCGGCGGGCTCAAGTCGAAGGGCCACCCGCTCGGCGCCTCCGGCGTCGCGCAGGCCGTCGAGGTGTACGAACAGGTGCTCGGCGAGGCGGGCCCGCGGCAGGTCGACGCCGACGTGGGACTGGCGTGTAACGTCGGCGGGTTCGGCAACTGTGTGACGACGACGTTGTTGGAGGTGGCCGAATGACCGCCGACAGTCCGGAGTTCGCGGCCGCGGAGTACGCCGACGGGACGGTCGGCTACCCACCCCACCCGGTGAACGACGACGGCGCCGAACGGGTCGGCACGGTCGATCTCTCCGAACACACCGCGCAGGTGGTGACGTGGACGGAGTCGACTGCCACCCCGCCGGGGGTGCGTGAGCCGAACACCCTCGCCATCGTCGCGTTCGAGATTGGTGGTAACACTGTGCGCGCGATCGGGCAGACAACCGACGATGTCGAGATCGGCCAGACGGTGACGCCGGTGTACGCCGCGGAACTGCGCGATCCCGAGGCCGGGGTCAGAGAGCCGGCGAGCCAGGAGTGGGACGGGTTCCGGTTCCGACCCGTCGAGTGAGTCGTCGAAAGTAGGTTGGTTTGTCCCAGAAGTTGTTGTCAGGAGTCGTCGTCTGGCTCCTCGTCGTCACCCATCTCGCGTTTGATCGACTGGAGTTCCGCCTCCACGTCGACCTCCGGCGGCTCTGACGACTCCTCGGTGTCTGCTTCGTCGCCTGTCGGTTCCTCGTTCGTCTCGTCACCGCCGTCGTCACCCGGACTCCCGACCGTGATCTCGACAGGGCCGTCATCGCGTGTGCCGCGGTCGTCGCGTCCGTCACGTCGGTCACTGCGCCCATCACGTCGGTCACTCCGTCCGTCGCGACGGTCGGTGCGTCCGTCGCGGTTGTCGTCGTCCCGTCGACCGCGGCGGTCACCGCGTCCGTCGTCTCTCCGCCCGCCGTCGTGATCCCGCCGCCGGGCCTCGTCTGCGGTCTCCCGTGACTCCCGGACCCGATCCTCGATCTCCTCGGTGAGCGACCGCGCCTCGCTGACGATGTCGCGCGCGTCGCCGTCCTGCGGGAGGTTCGTCTCCGACAGCGCCGTCCGGAGATCGTCAAGCCGTCGGGTGAGCTGGTCGGTCGCGCGACTGCTGGCGTCACCCAGCGGCCCGCGGCGCTCGCGGCGCCGCGGCGGCTGTGAGTCGTCCGGCGCGACGGCGCCGACGACCTTCTGGAACAGCTCCAACGCGGAGATGGTCGCCTCCAACGTCGCGATCAGTGTCGGGATCGTGTACTCGTTGGTGAACCGCAACACGTCACTCACCGACGGTGGGTCGAACTGTGGCCCCTCGTTTCGGTCCTCGCGCGGTCGGCGGCCGCGGCCGTCGTCACGTGCCGGACGGTCGTCGTCTCGACGGCCCCGCCGACTGCGGTCGCTTCGCGAGCGGTCTCTGTCCTCCCGGCGGCCGCGGTCCTCGCGTGGACGACGGTCGTTGTCGTTCAGCTCCGTGCGGAGGTCCTCCAGCGTTGTCTCCAGATCCGACAACAGGGCGGCCAGGTCCTCGTCGTCGCGGGCGCTCATACAGTTGTGTTGGCCGGCTGTGCCGATAAGCGTTGTTCGCCGTCTCACGCTCGCGACTGGTGTGTCGACCTGCCGCCACCCCGTCAGCTGTCACTGTCACCTCCGTCGGCTGTCACTGTCACCTCCGTCGGCGCCGCCACTCGTCTTCCGGGCGGTCAGCGGCTGTCTCGCGGCCAACTCACAGTCGAACGCGGGGTGTTCGACGAAGTGGCGGACGAGGAGGTGACGGCGGCCGCCGGTGACGCCCGCCGTCGACACGTCGTCTGCGCCGAACCGTTTCGGGAGGTCGTCGTACAACTGCCGCAACGCGGCAAACTGGTCGAACACCTTCCGGTGGCCGGCGGAGTCGGCCCGTCGCCGGGCCACGACGTAGCTCCCGTCCGGTCGTTGGACCCCGACCGTGTCACAGAACTCGCGGCGGCCGGTGACGGCCTCGGCCAGTTCGTCGCGGAGCGTGCGGGCCGCCTCTCTGTCCAACTGGACGCGCCGACCGCCCACGTCGACGCTGACCGTGTGGCCGTCGTCGCAGGCAGCGACCTCGTTCGCGCTGTCGGGCGCGGTAGCACCGTCGCTGTCACTCGCTGGTCGTGTCCGCTCGTGTCGTTGCCCGGCGAATTTCTCGATCAGCCGCCGTGTGGCGACTTCGGGTATCCTCCGGGTCGGTGTCGTCGACCGACATAGACGAGCAGTAGAGCGCGACGAGCTAAAAGGTGGTGGCGTCGTGAGACGTGTTTGCGTATCACAGTCACTCCACAGGCGGACGGTGGCCGACCGGAAGGTGAGTTTCAAGTCTCGCCCCGGCGAACCCGACAGTATGGACCCAGAACCGGGCGACCGCGT
>JAHENP010000162.1 GCA_018609965.1 Haloferacaceae archaeon | reverse complement strand
CAACGAGATCTCCTCGGGTGCGGTGCCACTCTCGTTCACCTGCACCTTGCTCACCCGGAGCCGGAAGGTGGCGTTCCTCACGTCGCTGTCCGCCAGCGTCTCGTTGACGCGGACGTACTTCACCGGCGCGACGTTTCTGCCGTCGGGCGCCGAGAAGTTCGGCGCGTTCGACGGCGGCTGATCCGCCTGCGACAGCTCGACGGAGAAGTTCCCCGGATCGCCCACGGAGACGTTCAGGTTCTCGATACCGACGTTCTCCCGGAGCGTCTCGGGGTTCGAGACGTTCGCCGGCAGCGTCGCGTTCTCGGGTGGGTTCTGGACGGAGATGGTCGCGTTCGCGTCACCCGTCTCGGTGTCCGTGCTCGTGTCCACCTCGATCACGGTGTCCGTGTTCGACAGGAACGTGCCCAACTGTGAGGTGCGCGGGTCGGTGGTGAACAGGCGGAGCCGGCCGAACTTCTGGCCGGTCGACTCGGGTGACAACGCGACCGTCACGTTCCGTTTCTCCCCGGGACCGAGTTCGAGCACCGACGCGTCCGTCGACCCGTTCGACAACGCCTCACCGAACGCTGTCTGAGTCGTCACCGCGAACGCCCCCCGGTCCGGCCCGACGACCGCGGCGCTCGTCACGTTCAGGCTGGCGCTGGCGCCCCCCCGGTTCCGGATCGTCACGTTGCGCGTCACCGTCTCGCCGACGGCCACCTCGCCGAACGTGACGTTGCCGTCGGCGGCCGCGTCGACCGTTACCGCCGTCCCGGAGAGCCGCACCGCCGGGAGCCCGGCCGACGCGTTCGTGTCGAACTGGAGCGTGCCGGACTCCGGGCCGGTCGCCGTCGGCTGGAACGCCACCTCGACTCGGGCGCTCCCGCCGGGTTGGAGCGTCTGTGGCCGGTCGCGCACGGCGAACGAGCCGTCGGCCGCGACCGTCGAGAGGTTCAGCGGCGCGTTCCCCTCGTTGGTGATGCGTGCGGTCGCGGTGGTCCCGCCCGCCACGCGGGTGTCCGGGAACGACAGCCGCGTCGTGTCGAGCCGCGGCACCGGCGCCGCGCCGACGCCACCGACCGACACGCGGGTGACGACCGCGCCCGTGTCGTTCTCGACTCGGAGCACGTCCGTCTCCTCACCGCGATTCGTCGGCGCGAACTGCAGGGTCACGCTCGTCTGCTCACCCGGCTGGAGGGTTGTTGTGTCGAGCCCGTTGGTGATGGTGAAGTTCGCGCCGGCCGCGAACCCCGCATCCTGCAGTGTCGCGGGCGCGCTCCCGGTGTTCTCGACGGTAATCGTCCGGTTTGCGACGGTCTCGGTCCGGACCGCGCCGAACGCGACGGAGGCGGGCGTCGCCGACACCGACGCCGTCGCCCCCTCTCCGGTCACCGCGAGATCGACAATCTGCTCGCTGGGGTCGTTCGTCGCAACCGACAGCGTCGCCTCGCTGTCACCGACCGCCGCCGGCGAGAAGGCGACCGCGAGCGTCGTCGACTCGCCGGGCGCGACGCTGACGCCGTCGGCCGTCACCGCCCGGAACTCCTCGGCGTCGCCAGTGACGGTCGCGTTCCGCACCAACAACGTCTCGTTGCCGTCGTTCGTCAGCGTCACCGTTGCGAGCGACGACGAGCCGACCCCGACCGTCCCGAACGCCACCGTCTCGGGTGTCGCCGGGTCGGCGGTCGTGAGGTTCACCTCGGAGACGTTGCCGACCCCGCTGAGGGCGACGGTCGGCGACGCCGGGCCGTCGGCCGTCACGTCGATTCGGGCGGTCTGTCCCCCCGCCGTCTCGGGGTCGAACCGCACCCGCACCACCCGGCGCTCGCCGGGAACGAGCCGCACGCTCCCGCCGCCAGCGACGATCTCGAAGGCGTCCGCGTCGGCACCCGCCAGGCTGACGTTCTCGACGGCCAACGGCGCGCCGCCGTCGTTGCGCAGTCGGATCGTCTGGGTCCGAGCCGACTCCGTGCCGACGGCACCGAACCCGACCTGTGTGCGGTCGACTGCCGCACGCGGCTGTTCGCCCGCGCCGGTGAGCCGCGCCGTGAACGTGCCACCGTCCGTCTCCACCCGGACGGTCGCCGTCCGCGGCCCGCCCGAAGTCGGCGTGAACGCGAACCGGAGTTCCCCGGTGTCACCCGCGTCGACGGTCGCGCCGACGCCCAGTGCCCGCTCGTCTCGCAGTTCGAAGTCGCTCGCTCCGGTGATCTCGACCGACTCGACGGTCAGTGGCTCGTTGCCGGGGTTGTCGAGCAACAACGTCGCGGTCGCGGTCTCCCCGACCGACTGGCTGAAGAACCGCACCCGCTCGCGGTTCGGCGACGCGATCGGCCCGCGTGCTTCGCCGGTGACGGTCACCGTCTGGACCGGGTCGTCCGGGTCCGTACTCCCAACCCGGAGCCGGCCGTCGAACGAGCCGGCCGTCGTCGGCGCGGTCACACGGAGTTGGAGCGTCACCGTCCCGCCGGCGGCGACCGTCTGCGGGGCGTCCGTCACGAGCGACACCGGCCCGCTCACGCTCACCTCGGTGAGGGTCACCGGCACCTCGCCGGCGTTCGACAGCGTCACCGGGACCGTCCGTTCCTCGCCCAACGGCACCGCACCCAGCGCCGCCTCGCCGGTCACCGTCAGCGCCGGTGTCTCGGGCTGGACGGTCAGCGACCGCGTCGTCGTCTGCGCGCCGTCTGCCGACGGCCCGTCGACAGACACCGTCAGCGTATAGTTGCCGGCAGACAACTGGTCGGCGTCGAACGCGAGTTGGGTTGTTCCCGTGCCCGACGGCACCGTCACCGACCGCTGGTCGGTCGCCACCGGCTCGCCTGCCGCGTCCGTGACGACGAGTTCGACCGTCGCGTTCCCCGGCCGGTCACCGGTGTTGCGGAGCGTCACCGGCACGGCGACCGTCTGTTCGGGCGCCGCGGCCGGCGGCACCGTCGCGTCGGCGAGTTCCAACGCCGGCGGGCTCGGGACGGTGACCGCCGCCACACCCGTGACGGCCGTCCCGTTGCCCGTCTCCCGACCGCCGGTGACGACGAAAGAGTCTGCGGCCGTCGCCGTCGACCGATTCAACGGGAACGTCACCTGCGTCGCCGCTCCCGAAGAGAGAGCGACCGCACGACTCGCGACCGGGGCGCCCGGGCGCCCGTCGCCGTCCGTGTCACGCGAGACGGTCACCACTCCGTCCCCGTCCCGCGCCCCGGTGTTGGTCACGTCGACGGTGACGGTCGCACCCGTCGGGGTCGTCTCGACGGACGCGTTCTGGACCGCGAGCGCGAACGCCGCGCGAACATCGACAGTGGCGCTCGCGCGGGCAACTGCCGGCTGTGTCGTCACGTTGTCTCCACTCCCGGGTGGGGTCTGGCCGCCACCGGGGTCCGTCTGGCCGCCGCCGGGGTCTGTCTGGCCGCCGCCGGGGTCACTCGACCCGCCGGTCGTGTCGACGACGCGGCTGACCACCGTCGCCTGCCCGCCGGCCTGTGGCGCCGGGAGGGAGATGTCGACCGTCCGCGACGCGCCGGCTGTCAGTTGGACGAACCGCTGGGTGACCTGCCCACCGAGACCGGTCGTCACCACGAAGACGGCCGGCACCCGGCGGTCGTTCGTCACCGTCACCGTCGCGTCGACCGAGTCGCCGACGACGACGCTGTCGTTCGTGGACAGCGTCACGTCGACGAACGGCGAATTGGAACGGCGCTCCCCGCAGTCGACGCTCCCGACACAGTCTGTCGGTCGGACCTGACGTTGCCCCCACCAGACGCCCGTCGCGTCGCCAACGACCGCCGCGCCGGTCGCGTTCACTGTCGGGCGGTCGGGTGCGCCGACGAGGGTCGACTCCGTCACCGTCCACGCGCCGTCAGTGTCAGGGGCGTACACCGCGGCACCGGTGCCCGGGCCCAGCCCCCCGCCGACCGCGACGAGCCGGCTCCCGTCGATCAGCCAGTCACCGGTCGACGCCTCGGCGACCACGCCGACTGTCGCGTTCCCCGTTGCCGGCCCGCCGGTGGTCGTGTTCACCAGCTTCCAGTCACCCGTCGACTCGGCGGCGGCGACCGCAACCCGGTCGACCGCCAGGAACGAGTCACGGACCGTCCAGTCGCCGGTCGTCACCGAGGCGTCGACCCCGCCGGCCATCTGCTCGGTCGTCAACCCCCGGACGGTCCAGTCACCCGTCGCGCCGAACGCCTCGACGGCGTCCCAGGTGCCGTTCTGGACCGTCCGGTTGCCGTCTGTCGCCGTCAGGTTCGTCACGGTCCAGTCGCCGGTCGTGTTCACCGCGTAGACGGGCGCGAACTCGACCTGCGACACGGTCGTGTTCGCGACAGTCCAGTCGCCGTCCGCACGGAAGGCGTCGACGCCGCCGGAGACGTTGCTCGCCTGGAGCCCGGTCACGCGCCAGTCGCCGGTCGTGTCGAACGCCTCCACCGCGTCGAACGGGCCGTTGCCGGTGTCTCTGTCGCCGCCGGTGGCTGTCACGTTCCGGACGACCCAGTCGCCGGTCGTGTTCGCGGCGTACACCGACCCCTGCCCGGCTGCGTCCACTGTCGTGTCTTCGACGACCCAGTCGCCGGTCGCCCCGAAGGCGTCGACACCGCTCTCGGCGGCCGTCTCGACGGTCAGCCCGCGGACGGTCCAATCACCGCTCGCGGCGGTCGCGTCGAGCGCGTTCTCTCCGACGCCGGTCGCGTCGACGTCGTCGACCGACCAGTTCCCGGTCGTCTCGGCCGCCCGGATCGCCGTCGTCCTGTCGAGAAACGTGCTGTCGCGGACGGTCCAGTCGCCGGTCGCTCCCTCGGCGGCAACGCCGGCGAGACCGACACCGCCGACGGTCGTGTTCGCGACGACCCAGTCGCCGCTCGCGTTCGCCGCGTTCACCCCGACGCCGGTCTCCCCGACCAACAGTGTCAGGTTCTGGAGCGTCCAGCTGTCGGTCGTCCCGCCGGCGTCGACGGCCGTCTGGAACCCGTCGAACTGCCCGCCGCGGATCGTCGGCGCCGCCGCCGTCGCGATCTCGATCCCCGTCAGGCCGAACGTGGACCCGCCCGACTGGACGAGCGCGTCGTCCGCGAGAGCGACGGTGACGTTGTCTTCGACGAACAACGGCTCAACGATCGTGTACGTTCCCGACTGGACCTCGATCCGTTCCCCGTCTGTTGCGGCGTCGAGCGCCGACTGGATCGTGTCGAACTCGGCGCTCCCGTCGGCCGCGACGGTGTACGGTGCGGTCGGGGTCGTCTCGTTGTCACCCGATCCGTCCGTCTCGTTGTCACCCGGTCCGTCCGTCTCGTTGCCTGTGTCGGTCTCGTTGCTCGGCAGCGTCGTCAGGTGGTTCGAGCAGTCCACGTTGCCGACACAGTCGACGACCCCGGACAGGTCCGCGGCGGTGCCGTTCGGCGCCGTCGTCGGAGCGTCCCCGTCGTCCCAGTAGACGGCCGTGGCGTCGCCGGTGACGGTCGCGCCTGTCGCGTTCACCCCGACCGTGTAGTTCCGGAGCACGCTCCGGGTGAGGGTCCACGCGCCGCTCGTGCCGGTCGCGTTGACCCCCGTCTCCCCGACGAGACTGGTGTTCACGACGTGCCACTCGCCGCTCGTGTCGGCCGCCGACAACGCCGTTCCGGAACTGCTCAGTGTCGCGTTCTCCACGGTCCAGTTGCCGCCGTCGAACGTGTCCCGGACGGAGAGTGCCGTCCGGCTCCCGGTGACGGAGCTGTCCTCGATTCGCCACTCGCCTGCGCCCGTTCTGATCCCGCGTTCCGAGGCGACGACGGTCACGTTCCGCACGGCCCACCGGTCCCCGTCGGCGAACACGCCGTCGACCGTCGCGCTGACCGTCGTGTTGGACAGCGTCGCGTCGTCGGAGAGCCTGACACCGAGCGGGTACCCGCTCACTGTGAACCCGTCGACGGTCGTCGCGGCGGAGATCGTGACCCCGGCGGCCGGGGCCGTCTCCCCGCCAACGAGCAGGGCACCGTCTCCAGTGAGCGTCAGGTTCCCGCCAGCCCGGACCGACTCGGCGTAGGTGCCCGGCCGGACGCGGACGGTGTCACCCGTGAGCGCACGGTCGACGGCCACCTGCACCGACGTGGTGTCAGCGGTCCCGTCTGTGTCGACGACCACCTCACCACCCGTCGTCCGTTGGTCCGGTGGCTGAACTGTCGTCTCTCTGCCCGGAGTCTGGTAGACTGGGCCGAGCTCGACACTGCCGGCGACGCGGTCGCCGGAGCCGAGATACCGGCCGCCGGGGCCGTCACTTCCCCCCCAGTAGACGCCAGAAACGTTCCCCGTGGTCGCTCTCGCGACCACTCCGGTCCGGTTGTTGTTCGCGATCGACGACTCGGTCACGCGCCAGCTGCCGACCGACCCCGACACCGACGCCCCGTCGGTGTTGTTCAGAATCCGTGTGTCGGTGACGAGCCAGTCGCCGGTGGTCTCCTCGGCAACGAGCCCCTCGTTACCCCGCGCCAGCGTCGCGTTCCGGATCTCCCAGTCGCCGGTCGACTCTCGTGCCAACACGGCCGTGTCGAGCGAGCCGACGACGGTGACGTTCTGGAGCGTCCACGCACCCCGTGAGGACCCGGCCGCGACCCCGAGACTCCCCGTCGAGACGCTGGTGTCGGCGACGACCCAGTCACCACGGCTGTCGAACGCGGTGATGCCCGCGCCGGTCAGTGTCGCGTTCCGGACGCTCCAGTTGCCCGTCGACCCCGTTGCCTGGATCGCGCCGTGCTCCGTTGTTGGAGCCGTGACTGTCACCCCCTGGAGTGTCCAGTCGCTGTCTGTCTCTCGCGCGTCGACTGCGGTGTCGTAGCCGACGACCGTCGCGTTCACCACGGTCGGCGCCGCGCTCCCGACGATTTCGACTGCGGTGGACGCGTCACCCGGCTGGGCGAGTCTCGCTCCTTCGTCGAACCGGACGGTGACGTTCTTCGACAGTGTCAGGTTCGTGTAGTTGCCCGGCCGGACGCGGATCGTCTCGCCGGCGGTGGCCGCGTCGACGGCCGGCTGGAGCGTCTCGAACCGCGTGGTGCCGTCGGCGTCCACGACTGTGGGCGAGGTGACCGTGCCGCTCGCGGTCACCCCACTCACGGAGTTGCCCGCGATGTCTGCGGCCGCGGTCAGGTTGGTGCCGACGGTCCCCGCCGGCGTCGTGAGCGAGAGGGTGTACCGGACCGACGAGCCGATCCGTGTCTCGGTGAACGCCGTCCGGTTGCGTGTCACTGTCGACTCCGAACCGGGCGTGTCGACCGCGACACGCAGTGTCGCCAACGGCTCGTCGCTCTCGACGATCACCGCCGAGGCGCGGCCGAGTCGGTCGACCACGTCGACGGTCACGTTCGGCGCGGTGGTGTCGGGCGCGGTCGCGCCGCCGAACGGCGCGAACAACCCGGATGTCGGAGTCGGTATCGCCGTCACCGTGTCCGCAGACAGGTTCTGGCTCTGTGTCGACTCGTCGAACACCCACTCGCGGGTGTCCGGACGGTACCGGCCGACGGCGACCGTCGTCTCGTCGGCGACCACCGCGTCGTCGTAGTCGAACGTCACCTGCGCGGTCGGGTCGTCGGTCGTGTTGTCGACGACGATACCACCGCTCAGGGCCGTCGCGTCGGTCCCGTTCGGGACGGTCGTGCGACCCGCCAGCGTGACGTTGTCGGCCGCGAAGCCGACACCGGTCACGCCGTCGACTGTCACGTCACTGCCGACGACCGTGTCGGTGTCGTCGGTGACGACGGTGGGGAACCCGTTCGTCACCTGACTGGCCAGCCCGACGGCCGCGTCCGGGTCGACCGTCGTGGTCGCGCCGTCGACGACCCGTGGGCTGTCGCCCGGCACTGTGGCGAGCAGGCCGTCAGTACCGTCGAGCACCCCTGCACCGACGTAGACGAACGACCGCTCGCCGTCGCGGTCCAGATCCACCGTCGTCGGGGCGGTCTTCCGCACCGAGACTGTCGACAGCGCCTCGACGGTGCCGCTCCCGTCGAACCGCTGGAGCTGTGGTTCGCCGTTCCCGCTCACGCGTGGTGCGACGAACGCTCCGTCGATCCGAGCCGGTTCGCCGAACCCGACCTGGTCGTTCGCCCCCCACGTGCTGTCGACGGGGATCGACAGATCCTCGCCGGTCTCGCCGTCGACGTACCGGAGTCCGCTGCTCGACGAGACGTACACCGCGTCCCGGCTCCCGTCGCGGTCGGCGTCGAACACGCCGACGACGAACTGGACGGCTCTCGTCGCTCCGAGGGGTGTCGGCGTCTGGTCGTCCGCGTCGACCCGGTAGAGGCTCCCGTCGGCGCCGGCGTACAACACCGCCGGCCGGCCCGCGACGCGGTCGTCGACCGCGAGTTTCGACCTGCTCTCTACCGGTTCCGCGGCGGTGCTGTCGGCGACGAGTTTCGTCGTCTCCCCGTTCGCGTCGACGAGACGCAACGCCCCGTCGGTTCCGACGTACGGCACCTCCGGAGCGGTGTCGTTGTCGAGGAACGCTGCCGGGCCGACCACCCTCGCCTGCACGCCGTAATCGGACACCGCGCGCGTCCCCGGCGCGAGTGATTTCAGGCTCCCGTCGCTGTCGTCAACGTACACCAGCGTGTCCGCGGTCGGCGGCACCCCACGGCTGAGACTACTGTTCTCGACAGTGACGCCGTCGCTCTGCCGGGCCGACACTGCCGGCCCACCGCTGCCGTCGACGGTGACGTTCCGGAGCGTCACCTGACTCGTGTCGCGGAGACGGACCCCCCTCCCGCGTGTGTCGGTCACGAGCGTGTCGGCGACGAGCCCGCCAGTGACCCTGTCGAGTGCGAACGCGACGCGTTCTGTGCCGCGAGCGACCACGCTCGTCGCCTGGAAGTCGGTGACGTTGTGGGCGCGTACACCGCTGTCGTACGAGTCGACTGTCAGGCCGGTGACGGTGACGTTGGTCACGTCGGCGGCCGCTACCGCGACGCGAGTGTCGGTCGTGTCTGTCGGCGTCTGGTCTTCGGGCGGCGTCTGATCCTCGGGCGGCGTCTGGTCTTCGGGCGGCGTCTGGTTCTCGGGCGGCGTCTGGTCTTCGGGCGGCGTCTGGTCTTCGGGCGGCGTCTGGTCTTCGGGCGGCGTCTGCATGGACGGTGTGCCCGTCTCCGCCGCGGTCGTCGTCTCCGTGCCACCGCTCGTCTCTCCCGCAGTCAGCGTGTTCCCCTGCCCACGGAGTACCACATCGTCGGCCGCAATCCGGATCAGCGGTTCACTCCCGGTGCCGGTGTGGTTCTGTGAGACGACGTAACACCCGCTCTCGGAGATTGTGACCCCGTCCGCGACGGTGCCGCCGGCGGCGGCCTCCTGGACTGTGACACAGCCGTCGTTGGCGGCCGCCGCGGCGCTTCCGGCGGGCAACGCGACGAACGGTGTCACGGTGGCCGCGACCGTGAGATACACCACCGCGAGCACGAGGAGTCGCCGCTCTGGGGTCGCCTCGCGGCTCCCCCTCACGACGCCCCTCCGTCTCCCTCTCGCCGTCCGACGCGCCCCCGGACGACCACGGTCCCCCACCCCGTGTCAGTTCTGTTGGAATTCGAACTGACCTGTTTTCCAAAGTACATGCGAGCGACGCTCTCGCGGCTATAGACGGGGAAACAACAGATAAATTCGACGCCATCGAGTGTTCGACCGGGGGCGACGACCTGCACTTTCGGCGGTTCGCACGGAAAAGTATATCTCCCCGTCGCTCCCCACTACAGCCAACGAATGCCCGATCAGAGTCCAACCGTGTTGGTCGTCGACGACGAGCAACAGGTGGCGGACGCCTACGCCCTCCGACTCCAGATGGAGTACGACGACGTTCGGAAGGCGTACGGCGGGGAGGAGGCGCTCGCGAGTGTCGACGAGACCGTCGATGTCGTCTTGCTTGACCGTCGGATGCCGGACTACTCCGGTGGGGAGGTGTTGGAACAGATGCGGGAACGCGGGCTGGACTGCTCTGTCATCATGGTGACGGCCGTCGACCCGGACTTCGACATCGTCGACATGCCGTTCGACGACTACCTGTGTAAGCCCGTCGAGAAGGAGGCGTTGTTCGACGCCATCGAACAACAGCTCACCGAGCGGGAGTACGACGACGACATGCAGGAGTACTTCAGCATCGTCTCGAAGATCGGCGTTTTAGAGGCACAGAAGCCGAGCTACGAGCTTGAGGACAACGAGGAGTATCTGGAACTGAAACAACGCGCCGACGAACTCCGCGACAATCTCGACCAGACGGTACAGGACTTCGACGACATGGAGTCGGCGTTCACCACTATCGACCGTAACTGATCGGACCTGCGGCGTCGAGCGCCACCTCGCCGGCTCTGCACGGGAACCGGGAGCGCTGGAACCGGCAGTACGGGGAGCGCGGGGAGCGAGAACGGAGAGCGAGAACGGGGAGCGCGGGGAGCGAGAACGGAGCGAAAACGGGGAGCACGGGGAGCGAGAACGGGGAGCACGGGGACGGGGAAAACCGAAGTCGGGAACGCGAGAACCGTGAACAACACAACATCTATTCCCGTGCCGCACGAACACTCCCGCATGACGTTCCAGCCAGAGAGCGAGCCAGACGATGTGGCCGCACGCGTCGACCGGACTATCGAGGAGAACGATGTCGTGGTGTTCATGAAGGGGAACCGGCTGATGCCCCAGTGTGGCTACTCGAAGCGCGCGGTCCAACTGATCTCACAGTACGTCGACGAGTTCGAGACAGTGGACGTACTGCCGGCGCTCGACGAGTATCGTGCGGCGCTGTCGGACCACTCCGAGTGGGAGACGATCCCGCAGACGTTCGTCGACGGGGAGTTCGTCGGTGGGAGCGACGTGCTCGCCGAACTCGACGAGCGGGGCGACCTGGAAGCGAAGCTGACGAGCGAGTGAGCCTGCGACACGGACGCCACGGCGGAAGCGCCGCTTAACCGTCTGGACGCCGTAGTACCGATCGAGACCGTACCGATCCGCCGGACACCCCCGGAACACCCCCCAACACAATGTCAGGCTGCGTATACCGACTCCACTCGACGCTCGAACTGCCGCTGGAAGACGTCCACGACCACTTCGACGCCGACCCGGAGCTTCCGGGTGGGGTCGCGGATGTCGACGTGTCGCGCCGCAACAACACCCTCATCCTCCAGGCTGTCGCGGAGGACGACAACGACATCAGCAAGTACACGCCGACCGCACAGTTGAAAGCCAGCGTGAGCGAGACGCGCGTCTACGAGGAGGAACCACCCAAGCCCGGCGGCGGCTGGATGCAGGAGGAAGAAGAGGATATTCCCTCAGAACTCGTGGAGTTCGCCTGTTTCAAAGGCGACCGCGAGACCGTGCTCCAGAACACAGCGCTCCAGTATCCGATGTTCCTCGTGTTGCGGGACATCGCGCTGCTGTCGGAGAAGGGGACACTCACTGCGATCACCGAGGCCGACGGGAGCCTGCGTGCCACCCGGATCGTCGAAGGTGAACAACGACCCGCGAACGTCGAGGTCGTCGAGTCGCCCGCCAACGGCGAGGGCGGCGGCGGCGTCGACTGGCGGGACAACGACTTCATCAGCGGGTAGTCGGCCGTCGAACGCGAGATCAACGGCTGCACTCTTCGGCTCAAAGTCGTTTTTTACTCTGAGAAATCGCCTCGGCCGGGAGACAGAGCCGAGGGCCCTGTTCGAGCTTCATCGTCTAGTTCGCGTGAGAGAATTCTGTCGAGCTGGATCGACGGCAGTTCTTTGACGACCCTCTCCGCCACTCGTTGGAGATACTGGTCGGTCTGGCGAGTGTCGTCTGGTGTGTCAGCCGACGCAAACAACTCATCAATTCGGGGGAGGTCGTCGGCTCCACTGAACTGAGACAACACCAACTCGGCGGTCGGCTCGAGTGCAGTCGGGTCACCGCACACGACACCTCTGTCGTCTACTATCAGTTCACACAGAACATCGGTGACGTGAGAGACGAGTTGCTCGAAGATCTCCGAAGCTCGTTCGTCGGCCGTCGTCAGGTCCGAGTACCGAACTGATGGACTGCCGTCGTTGCGTAACCACTCCTGTTCTTTCGGTTCGGTCAGGTTGATACCCATCGTTCTCATTGGTAGTGGGTCGACTGAAAAAGTAAATTCACCGGCGTCACGGGTGTTCGACATCGTCGTGCAGTGCTGTGGCGAGGCTCTTCCTGAGCGACAGCGCCTACGCTGGGTGTTCACGCAGAAACACGCTGTACCACCTCACCGGTTGCTTGCTCGTATCGAAGGCGCATTGTCTTGACCCATCGACGAAGAGTTGGGTCGCTCCTGCGACGATATTATGAGTGTCAGTGTCGTTTCGCTCCGTATTTCCGACTGCGTTGGACGACGAATGACACCAGCTACCCACCCCTGAAGCGGTGGGCTTTCGCCTTGCTCTGCTGTGAGACAACACGACAGCCCAAACCACCGAACGACTCCAAAAGACACTTTACCCGGCTAATTACATCTCATTACACGATGGCGACACAGGAGTCACTGGAGGCACTCGGCGTCGACTATGGCGACGGCGAGGGTGAGTCTCCCGACGAGTATCCAAGCATCGAACACAAAATCGAGAAGGCGCTCGAAGTCGTCGAGGAGGGGTTAGAGACGTACGACAACCCCGCAGTGATGTGGACCGGTGGGAAAGACTCGACGCTGACGCTGTATTTCGTCAAGGAGATCGTCGACAACCGCGACGATCTGGAGCTGCCGACCACCGTCTTCATCGACCACTACCAGCACTTCGACGAGCTGATGGAGTTCGTCGAGCGGTGGGCAGACGAGTGGGACCTGGAGGTGAAGTACGCCCGGAACACGGACGTGGGCGAGTACGTCGACGAGAACGGGCTGGACCCGGGTGACGACATTCCGGTCGCGGACCTCTCGGAGCACAACCAACACCACATCCGGGAGATTCTGGAGTACGAAGAGGAGACGTTCCCGTTCCTGTTGGACACGTACGTCGGCAACCACCTGTTGAAGACGGTGGCGCTGAACCAGACGCTGGAGGCCGCGGAGATCGACGGGATCATCTCCGGCATTCGGTGGGACGAACAGGACGCTCGCGCAGACGAGACGTTCTTCTCGCCGCGCCACGACCCGGACATCTACCCGCCCCACGACCGCGTCCAGCCGATTCTCCAGTTCAAGGAGGCAGACGTGTGGGACGCGTTCTGGTACTTTGTCGTGCCGGAGACGGTCGACGACTACCCGGATGACGGCTACGTCCCGCAGGACTACGACGACCTGCCGAACGGGCTGAGCCACGAGGACATCCCGGTGTCGCCGAAGTACTTCGCCGGCTTCCGCTCGCTCGGCTCGGAGATCTCGACGGACAAGTCCGCCGAGGAGCCCGCGTGGCTCCAGGACATGGAGAACACGACCGAGCGCGCCGGCCGCGCTCAGGACAAAGAGGACCTGATGGAACGGCTGCGCGATCTCGGCTACATGTAGGCCGAGACGGCGACGACGCGCTACGGGACGCTCGCCGACCGATCAGTCGTCTTCTGGTTCGAACTCGACCTGCGTGAGTTCACGATCCAGCGCACAGAAGTCGTGTGGCGGGTCGCCGTGGACCTCGGTGATCCGGTACTCCGTGTCGAAGTCGGCGCCGTCCGGCTCACAGTACGGGTGACTGGGACACTCGACGTGGGGACACGACCCGGCGAGACTCGCCTTGCTCCCGGCGTAGGCGGCCTTCGCCGGCACGTTGGCCGTCACGGCGGCGGGTTCGACCTCGACGGCTCGGACGCCGGTGTCGTGGACAGCACAGTCGAGCGTCTGTGTGTTCTCCCGCACGTCGGTGACGCGGTAGCGACGGCCGTCGACGAGGTTGAGACACTGCCCGCGGTACGGACACCCCTCGCAGTCGGGCGACTCCCCCTGGTAGACGAACTCCGTTCCCTCCTCCGCGAGCCGTGAACCGATGAGTGTGACAGTGGGCACGCTCGGACGTTGTGCCGGCAGGTGTAAATGTTCGCCGTGACGCGTCGCAGGTTACAACTGTGATCGTGAGTCACTCGCCGACCAGTTCGTCCAGTTCGTCGAAGTACCCCTTTCGGGGCACCTGGTAGGCGCCACGGTAGTCAATCTCGCCGTCGGCGAACCGCTCCGCGAGATCGAGCATCGCCGCGAGGCCGGTCTCGCGGTCGTCGTGGACCGTCTCCTCGGCTTCGACTTCCGGTTCAAGAAACAGGGTGACGTGCCAGTCACTGGTCTCGGCGGCCCCGGCGCCGGGGCGGCGGCGACGCGACCCGTTCGAGAGATAGATCGTCGGCAGACACGCCGGGTCGAACCGGTCGGCGTCGAACACGTCCGGCCGGAACGCCAGGATCACCCGCCCGTCCGGCTCCTCGTTCCACAGCCGCCAGCCCGCCGGGAGATTGTCTGGTTCCAAGCTCACGACCGCCCGTTCCTGTCCCGTCGGTAAACCACCTGCGGCGCGACACGACGACTCGGCAAACGGGCGAACCCGACACCACGAGTCGGCGGGCGGTCTCTCACCCGTGCAGGTGGGCACGTCGGTCCGCGCAGACGTGTGGTAGATTGGCACGCCAGTCCACGTAGATGTGTCGCGCAGGTGGGCACGTGTCACCACACGACAGGGACGACACCGTGACCACTCGGTGGCGACCGCCACCGGCACCGTCGTTCGGAAGCTGTCGAAAGAAGGGGTTGGACGTACGTACAGAAACCGACCGAAGGCGGCGGGGTGGGGAGAAAGTTTATCCGTTTCGGTCGACTGTGTAGTATCAACCCCTCGGTCCCGTCCCGGGACGGAGGTGACGCCGCCCACCACCCGTGTGCCGTTCTGGTCGGAGTCGACGAGTCGTCGTTCGCGCAGGTGGTGTGTGAGGCGTTAGCAGCAACCAGATCGAACGGGACGAGACGGGACGGCCCCGTCGACAGCGACCGACCACCAACCATGACCGGTGATACACAGACCCTGGCGGAACTCAGCGAGCAGTACAAACAGTCGGTGCCGGAGGACCTCCGGGCCGCCAAGACGTTCGAGTGGTACCTGCAGGAGCTCCGAGAGGACCCCCGCATCGCACGCAACGCCCACCAACGGGTGGCGGACATGTTCGACCACTACGGGACGAACTACGACGAGGACGCGGGCGTCGTGGAGTACCAGATGGCCAGCGAGGACCCGATCCACGACGGGGAGAACGTCTTCTACGGCCGGGAGATCCACGAGTCCATCCACGAGTTTGTCAACAAGGTGAAGTCCGGAGCGCGTGGGCTCGGGCCCGAAAAACGGATCAAGCTCCTGTTGGGCCCGGTCGGCTCCGGGAAGTCACACTTCGACTACCTCGTGCGGCGGTACTTCGAGGACTACACCACCCGGGACGCCGGGCGGATGTACACATTCAGGTGGACGAACCTCACGGCGGTGATCGACGACCAGGACCCCGCAGACGACACGGTCCGGTCGCCGATGGACCAGGACCCGATCGTGTTGCTCCCACAGAAGCAACGCGACGGCGTGATCGAGGAACTCAACGAACGGCTGGACGCGCCGTACACGATCCGCAACGAGCAGTCGCTCGATCCGGCCTCCAGCTTCTACATGAACGAGCTGTTGGGTCACTACGACGACGATCTCCAGACCGTCCTCGATGAACACGTCGAGGTGATCCGGCTGGTCGCCGACGAGAACCAACGGCAGGCCGTCGAGACGTTCGAGCCGAAAGACAAGAAGAACCAGGACGAGACGGAGCTGACCGGCGACGTGAACTACTCGAAGCTCGCGGTGTACGGCGAGAACGACCCGCGGGCGTTCGACTACGCCGGCGCGTTCTGTAACGCCAACCGCGGGATCTTCTCCGGGGAGGAGCTGTTGAAGCTCCAACGGGAGTTCCTCTACGACTTCCTCCACGCCTCCCAGGAACAGACGATCAAGCCGAAGAACAACCCCCGGATCGACATCGACCAGGTGATCGTCGGCCGCACCAACATGCCGGAGTACCGGGACAAGAAGGGCGACGAGAAGATGGAGGCGTTCAACGACCGGACGAAGCGGATCGACTACCCGTACGTCTTAGAGTACGAAGACGAGTCGCGCATCTACCGGAAGATGCTGCGCAACGCAGACGTGCCGGACGTGCACGTCGAGCCCCACGCGATGGAGATGGCCGGCCTGTTCGGCGTGCTCACCCGGCTGGAGGAGCCGTCCGACGACAGCGTCGGGCTGGTCCAGAAGGCGACGGCGTACAACGGGGAGATCGACGAGACGGACGAGATCGACGAGGCGAAGCTCCGGGAGGACGGCGACGCCTCCGCGGAGATCGCGGAGGGGATGGAGGGTGTCTCGGCGCGGTTCATCGGCGACGAGATCGCGGAGGCGATCATGGACGCCACCCACCGTGGGCGGGGGTACCTCTCCCCGCTGTCGGTGTTCAACCACTTCGAGCAGAACCTCGAGAATCACGGCTCTATCGCCGAGGAGAAGCTCGACACCTACCAGCGCTACCTCGAACTGGTGCGCGACGAGTACCGCGACCGCGCCATCGAGGACGTGCGTCACGCGTTGGCGTACGACATCGACGAGATCCAACGGCAAGGCGAGAAGTACATGGATCACGTGATGGCGTACATCGACGACACGACCGTCGAGGACGAACTGACCGGGCGGGAACAGGAGCCCGACGAGACGTTCCTCCGGTCCGTCGAGGAGAAGCTGGAGATTCCGGGCGACCGGAAGGACGACTTCCGGCAGGAGGTCGCCAACTGGGTGTCTCGGCGGGCACGCGAGGGGTCGAGCTTCAACCCACAGGACAACGACCGGCTCCGCCGGGCGTTGGAGCGGAAGCTGTGGGAGGACAAGAAACACAACATCAACTTCTCCGCGTTGGTGTCGGCGAACGAACTCGACGACGACGAGCGGTCGGCGTGGGTGGACGCGCTCGTCGAGCAGGGGTACTCGAAGGAGGGTGCCCGCGAAGTGTTGGAGTTCGCCGGCGCAGAGGTGGCCAAATCGGAGCTGGAGGAGTGAGCGTGAGGACAGGACCGTGACAGACACAGGAGACAGGACCGTGACAGACAGAGACTACATCGACCGCGCGGACGAGACGCTCGCCGGGGCCTACGAGCCGCCGTTGTCGCTCGCGGAGTACGTCGAGCGAGCGATGGCGGAGCCGTCGGTGGCAGCCCACGCCGCCAAGTACCTGTTGGACGCTATCGAGTCGATGGGGACCCGGACGGTCGTCGAGGAGGGGGAGACCCACGAACGGTTCCGTTTTTTCGACGACCCGCACAACGACGGCGAACACGCGGTGTTGGGGAACACGGCGATTCTCAACGCGTTCGTCGACGATCTCCGGACGATCGCGGCCAACCGGGGGAAAGGCGAGAAGATCGTCTGGTTCGACGGGCCGACCGCGACCGGGAAGTCGGAGCTGAAACGGTGTCTGGTCAACGGGCTCCGGGAGTACTCGAAGACGCCCGAGGGGCGGCGGTACACCGTCGAGTGGAACATCGCCGCCTCCACCGGTGAGCGGGGACTGAGCTACGCGGGCGACCGCGACGACGAGGACGACTGGTACGAGAGCCCGGTCCAGACACACCCGTTGTCGGTGTTCCCGAAGGAGGTGCGCGCGGAGATCCTGGCAGATCTCGACAACGCACACGGGGACCCGGTGCCGATCCGGGTGGACACGGATCTGGACCCGTTCTCGCGGGAGGCGTACGAGGAGTTGGAGGAACGCTACCGGCGTGAGGGGGTCGAACAGCTGTTCTCGGCGGTGACGGACCGCCGGCACCTCCGGGTGAAGAACTACGTCGTCGACGAGGGCCAGGGGATCGGCGTGCTCCACGCGGAAGACGACGGCAGCCCGAAAGAACGGCTCGTCGGCTCCTGGATGCCCGGTATGTTGCGGGAGTTGGACGCACGCGGGCGGAAGGACCCCAGAGCCTTCAGCTACGACGGCGTGCTCTCGCAGGGGAACGGGTTGGTGACGCTCGTTGAGGACGCCAGCCAACACGCGGACCTGTTGCGGAAGCTGTTGAACGTCCCCGACGAGGAACGGGTAAAACTCGACAAGGGGATCGGGATGGACGTCGACACCCAGCTGATCGTCATCTCGAACCCGGACCTGGACGTGGAGTTGGATCAGTACGCCGACCGGAACGGGCGTGACCCGCTGAAGGCGTTGAAACGGCGGTTGGATCGCCACGATTTCGCCTACCTCACGAGCGTCTCGTTGGAGACGGAGCTGATCCACCGGGAGTTGACCGACGAGACGCCCGTCTGGGAGACCGCCGTGTTAGACGAGACGCCGGAGTTGCCCGACAGCGAGACGACCGCCGACGTGGAGGTGGACCCCGAGTTGGTCCACGACCACGTCCAGAAACGGGTTCGCGCGCCACTGACCGTGACCGTCCGCGACGACCGGGGACGGACCCGCGAACGGGAGATCGCGCCCCACGCGTTGGAGGCGGCAGCGATGTACAACGTGGTCTCTCGGCTCGACGGCGAGGACCTCCCTGGCGATCTGGACCTCGTCGAGAAGGCGGTGTTGTTCGACCGCGGCTACCTCCAAGACGGTGACGAGCGGACGGACGCCGACGAGTTCCACTTCGACGGCGACGACGGGAGCCACGGCGTTCCGGTGACCTACACCCGGGACGTGATCGCGGACCTGCTCCACGAGGAGACGGACCGGGTACACTCGGAGTTGCCAGTCGAGGAGGTGTTGCTCCCGTCGGACGTGTTGAACGCGATGGCCGAGGGGTTGTCGTCGGCACCGGTGTTCTCGCGGGCGGAGACCGCAGAGTACGAGAACCGGTTGGCGGGCGTCAAGTCGTGGGTGTTCGACCAACAGGAGACAGACGTGCTCGACGCGGTGTTGGCAGACAAACGGGTCGCCGAGGAGACCGTCGCGGAGTACGTGGAGCACGTGTTCGCCTGGGAGGGTGACGAACAGGTGGAGACGGACCGCGGGCCGGTCGACCCGGACCCGTTGCTGATGAAGGTGTTCGAGACGGAACACCTCGGGCGGTTCTCGGAGTCGGAGTACCGCGGCAACGAGCCGCGGGCGGCCGTCGAGGAGTTCCGTCGCGAGAAGGTGATCACCGCACTCAATCGGTTCGCGTGGGAACACCGCAACGAGGACTTCTCGGTCGCCGACGTGGATCTGACGGAGATTCCGGTGATCCGGGCCGTACTCGACACACACTCGTGGGCGGACGTGTCGCGGCTGTACGACGACTTCGACCCCGCACAGTGGGAGGACCCGCCGACAGACACGGAGACGGCACGGATCAAGGAGGACACGATCAGACACATGACCGACAACGGGTACAGCGAGGCGTCCGCAGAGTTGACCAGCCGGCGCGTGATGCGGGAGGTGAAGGGCCGATGGGAGTGACTGAGTCGCTGCGAGCGAAGCGAGCAGCGTTTGACTGTGAACGGCGACCGGAGGGAGCCGTGAGCAGTGCGTCGACGGGCCGGCTTGCCGGCCCGTCGTTACCGCGCGAGCGGCGACCAGCGGGAGCCGCGAGCGGTGCGTCGCTGCGAGCGAAGCGAGCAGCGTTTGACTGTGAACGGCGACCGGAGGGAGCCACGCGACCCGCTCGCGCCGAGTCGTCACGAGCGGAGGTGAGTCGCTCGTGGGGCTGAGAGAGGATCTCGAACGGTTTCGCGAGATCGGCGAGAAGCGCCGCCCGGACCTCTCGGAGTTCATCCGTGAGGGAGATCTGTCGGGGTCGGGTCGAGACGCCGTGCGGGTGCCGGTGAAGATCGTCGACCTCCCGGAGTTCGCCTACGACCAACGCGAACAGGGTGGCGTCGGCCGCGGCGGCGACGGCCAGCCACAGCCAGGACAACCTGTCGACGTGCCCGACGATCAGGACGGCGACGAGGAGGGTGAAGACGGCGACCCCGGCGAGGGGGAGGGGGACCACGGCTACTACGAGATGGACCCCGAGGAGTTCGCCCAGGAACTCGACGAGGAGCTGGGTCTGGATCTCGAACCGAAGGGGAAACAGGTAATCGAGGAGACACAGGGCGACTTCACGGAACTCGCGCGTGCGGGTCCAAACTCCACGCTGGACTTCGAGCAGTTGTTCAAGAAGGGGTTAGAACGGAAACTGGCGACAGACTTCGACGAGGGGTACGTTCGCGAGGCGTGCAAGGTCGCCGACGCGACCCCGCGGGACGTGTTCGAGTTCTGTCGCGCGGAGAACGTGTTGGTGTCGTTGTCGGACGTCGAGGAGATGGCCGCAGACGTGTCACCGGCCGAGCAGGCGACGTACGACTCCTTCGAACAGTTCGACGCCGAGGTCGAACGCACGCCGGTGCAGGAACGCATCCGGCAGGACGGGCTGAAACAGGTGCCGTTCCGGCGGGAAGACGAGCGCTACCGCCACCCGGAGGTCGTCGAGGAGAAACAGAAGAACGTGGTCGTGGTGAACATCCGCGACGTCTCCGGCTCGATGCGGAAACGGAAACGGGAACTGGTCGAACGGGTGTTCACCCCGTTGGACTGGTATCTCCAAGGGAAGTACGACAACGCGGAGTTCCGGTACGTCGCCCACGACGCGGAGGCGTGGGAGGTGGAACGCGCAGAGTTCTTCGGCATCCGGTCGGGTGGTGGGACGCGGATCTCCGCCGCCTACGAGACGGCCGCCGAGATCTTAGAGCAGTACCCCTACTCGGAGTGGAACCGGTACGTGTTCGCGGCAGGCGACTCGGAGAACTCCAGCAACGACACGACGGAGAACGTGATCCCGATGATGGAGGAGATCGACGCCAACCTCCACGCGTACGTGGAGACACAGCCCGGCGGCAACACGATCAACGCGACCCACGCCGAGGAGGTTGAGCGCGCGCTCGGCGAGACGGGCAACGTGGCCGTCGCCCGGGTCGGCGACAACAAGGACGTGACGGACGCAATCTACGAGATCCTGAGCACGGAGGACGGCGAATGAGCGCAACGAGGAAAGAAGACCGATGATCGACAAACGCACGCGGACACAGCGAGAGGCGAGCGAACTGGAGGAGCCGGTGTCGATGGCCAACGAACTGGCCGAACGGCTCGGACTCGACCCGTACCCGGTGAACTACTGGATCGTCGACTACGACGAGATGAACGAGCTGATCGCGTACGACGGGTTCCAGCGCCGCTACCCCCACTGGCGGTGGGGGATGAAGTACGACCGCCAACAGAAACAAGACCAGTTGGGGATGGGGAAGGCGTTCGAGATCGTCAACAACGACAACCCGTGTCACGCGTTCCTCCAGGAGACGAACAGCCTGGCGGACCAGAAGGCCGTGATCACACACGTCGAGGCGCACGCGGACTTCTTCCGGAACAACAACTGGTTCGGGCGGTTCGCGGGCGACGACGAGGACCCGGACGCGGCGGCGATGTTGGAACGGCACGCAGACACGATCGAGTCGTACGCCGACGACCCGGAGATCGACCGCGAGGATGTCGAGCGGTTCGTTGACGCGGTCCTCACGATGGAGGACACCATCGACCAACACCAGGCGTTGGCGGCCGACCGCGAGGAGGGGCCCGACGCGGAGGACCTGCCGGACATGGACGACCGCCTCGATCGGTTGGACATCTCCGAGGAGGTGCGGAGTCAGGTGTTCGACCAGGAGTGGGTCGACTCACAGGGTGAGGAGGGGCTCGCGAACCCTCGGCCGGACGTGCTCGGATTCCTCCTCGAACACGGGAAGGAGTACGACGACGAGGAGGGGAAGTCCGTCGACCGCGCCGACTGGAAAGACGACATCCT
>JAHENP010000161.1 GCA_018609965.1 Haloferacaceae archaeon | reverse complement strand
GCTGTCCCCGCCGGACGAGGTTTCCACGTCGGCTCCCGGGGCCCGCGAGAGGCGTCCCGGACGCCGCCGGCGTTCGGTCCCCGCTCAAGACTACCTCACGGGAGACGGGCAGGGCCTAACTGCCCGACCTAGTCCAGACTGGGTTACTCCGGAACGGCGTAAGTGCCTTTCGAACCCGTGGCGTCACAACACCGCGCGGGTGTAGACGGCCGCGGCCGCCGCCGGGAGCGCGCCCGCGCCGACGACGAGCCAGCGGTGGTACGCCATCCACTGGGCAGAAAAGGAGTAGACGTTGTCCGGGTCGACAGAGACCGCCCACAACGACGCGAACAGGAACGCGGCGACCGCACCGACGAGTGCGACACCCGCGATGGTGTCAGGCGCCCGGCGGCGCTGACGGCCAGAGAGGAAGACGACGACCAACAACACCGCGAGGAAGCCGACACCCCCGACGCCGAGCGGCCCACTGCTGTAGTAGACGTCGAGTCCGGTGCCCGGCGAAGAGAGGAGGGCGTACGGTGCGGCCAGTACCCCGAGGAGGAGGAGACAAGCGGCGACCCCGACCGTCGGGGCGGCATCGGTCGTGTCCATACCCGACGGCAGGCACGGGTGACACTTCGACTTTTCCAGTTCGGCCCGTCGCGTGTGGTCGGTGTCGTCTGCGGTCAGTCGGCGCGTCGCGTGTGGTCGGTGTCGTCCACGGTCGGTCAACGCGTCGCGTGTGGTCAGTCGGCGCGTCGTTCGCCCGTGCGGGCGGACGGCTCGCCCCCGGCGGCGTCGTTGGCGCGGGGAATCGTACAGATCAGCGTTCCGTCGTCGGTCCGCTCCACCCGGTGGGGGAGTTCGACCGTCGTCCCGTCCGCGCGGGCAAAGCTGGTCACGCCGCTCCAGGCGTCCGTCTCCGAGAGCGTCTCGGTCACCGTCGCGGGAACCGTCTCGGCGGCGTGGACCCGCGACCAGGCGCTGTCGACGAGTGTCGACGGCTCGTACCCCAGGATGTCGGCATAAGAGGAGTTACAGTAGAAGAACGACCGCTCGCCGTCACAGTCGACGAGCCCGATTCCCTCGCCGGTCGCCTCGATCGCCTCGACGGCCCGACACAGCGTCCGGTCGGCACGGGCACGCCGGACGGCGACACCGATCCGGTGGGCGAGGACGGTGAACTGACCCAGCCCACGTTCCTTCTGGAGATAGTCGTCCGCGCCGGCCGCGACTGCGTCGGCCGCGACGGATTCTGACCCCTTGCCGGTGAACAGGAGAAACGGGAGCGCCGGCCACCGGTCCCGGACAGTTCGGAGGAGCGACAACCCGTCTGCGTCCGGCAGGTCGTAGTCACTCACCACGCAGTCGTACGCCGGTCGGTCGGCCGCGAGCCGTTCGACGGCGGCGGCGACCGTCTCGACGTGGTCGACGGTGATCTCCGGGTCGACACGGGCGAGCCCGGTCTCGGTCAGATTGGCGAATCCGGGCTGATCCTCGACGTGGAGCACCCGGAGAGACGACAGATCGTGGTCGTCGGACAACGCCCGGACCGCAGTCTCGTCGGCTGGTGTGTTTGCTGCCATCGTGACCCCTCACTCGTTTATGTGAACGCTTCCCACACTTCAATCCACTCGCCGCCGTCGGCGGCCTGCCGGCTCACGCAACCACACGAACGGGAGAAACTTCTTCCCAGACGGCGGAACTTCTTCTCAGACGGCGAAACTTCTTCCGGGACGACGAAACGTCTCGGACCCGTCGGGAGAAGGCGTCTGCGGCGTTGTATTCTCGTAACTTACAGCAACCCACTCCGTTGCCAGCACACTGGCGACACGGAGTCTATGGGAAAGTGTTATATGCCCCTGATGCATACAACTGAGTGTACTATGACAGGGTACCACGACTACGTACTGTGCCTCATCCCGACGTTGGTTCTCGGACCGATCGCACTCTCGTCAGTCGTGGGACTTCCGGTGCGTGTCGCCGTCGCAGTCGGCGGCGCCGCCGCGGCGTTGCTCGTGGGACACGCGATGTTCGTCCGCGGGCCCGTCACCCGGGTCGCAGCCGAAAGCGGTGTGGTGGGTGAGTCGTCGGCCGTGGTGAACGACGCGCCGGCTACCGTGAACGACTCGTCGGGCGGCGGTGTCGCCCCGTCGGACGCCGACTGAGTCTACTACCGAGACTGTTCTCTGGCCGTCACGTCGTCGAGACTCTCCGGTTCACGCGTGAGTTGCGCCTCCCCGTCGCGGAGTGCAACCTCACCCGGGAGCGGCTGTGAGTGGAACCGACTCGCCAACTCGACCCCGTAGGCACCGGTGTTGCCAACGGCCAACAGATCGCCACGCTCCGGCTCGGCGACCGGGCGGTCCGTGCAGAACACGTCCGCCGACGTACAACACGGGCCGCCGACCGAGACGGGACGGGAGGCGCGGTCGGGCGCAGAGACGTTCCGGATCGGGTGGTAGGCGTCGAACATCGCCGGCCGGACGAACGTCGCCAGCGAGGCGTCGACGCCCACGACCGTCGCCGCCGGCGACTCCTTCACCGTGTTGACCCGCGTCAGGATCGTGCCGGCGTCGGCCGCGACGTACCGCCCCGGCTCCAGTTCCACCCGCGGGCCGAGATCACCGACCGCCTCGCGGAGCCGGTCGGCGACGTGGTCGAGAGCCAACGGCTGGGTCTCCGGGCGGTACGGCACGCCGAACCCGCCGCCGAAGTCGACGAACGACAGTTCGCCGACCGCGGTCTCAACCTCGCGGGCCAGATCGGCGACCCGCGACACCGCACGGCAGTGGTCGTCGAGATCGTCGTGGAGCACGCCGCTCCCGACGTGGGCGTGGAGACCGACGAGATCGAACCCGGCGGCGATTTCGTTGGCGACCGCGACCAGTTCCTCACTCGGGACACCGAACTTGGCGTCTTTCCCGGTGGCGACCTTCTCGTGGTGGCCCGTCCCGATTCCGGGGTTGACACGGATCGCGACCCGGCCGTCGAAGCCGCGCTCGGCGAGTCGGTCGAACGTGTCGCGTGCGCCGGCGGTGATCGTCAGTCCCGGGTGGTCGGCCGCCAGCTCTGCCGCGTAGTCGAGATCGGCGGCGGGTGGGTTCACCGCGGTGTAGCGGAGTTCGTTCGGGTCCGCGCCCGCGGCGACCGCCCGACGCAGCTCGCCACGGGCGGCACACTCGATCTCGCCGCCGGCCGCCAACACCGTCTCCAACACCGCGCGGCCGGTGTTGGCCTTGGCGGCGTACATCACCCGCGCGTCGGGGAACGCGGCGTCGAACCGGCGGTAGTTTGCCGCGATCCGGTCTCGGTCGACGACGTACAACGGCGTCCCGTACTGCGCTGCGAGTTCACGCAGCCGTTCGTCGGGCCACTCCGACAGCCGACGGACCGGCGGGCCGTGGGGTGTCTCGTGGTCGGTGTGGGTGCTCACTCGCGTAGCACCTCCTCACGCTGGGTGGCGTCACGGGTGTCTGCCGACAGCGCCGTCGCGACGACGGCGGGCTTGAACGCGCCGGCGTCACCGAACAGTTCGTGGTCCCCCAACGAGGAGGGGACGTAGCGGGCGAACGCACGCCGCTGTGCCGGGAGGTGGCCGTATCTGATCTCCTCGTCGACGAGATCGTACACCGGGACGTTCGGCGTCAACAGGGTGTTCTCGCCGACGACACACCCCTCGCCGACGCGGAACCCGGAGGTGACACGACAGCCCGCGCCCAGCGACACGTCGGCTTCGATCACGACCGGCGCGTCCTCAACGGGTTCGAGCACACCGCCGATCAGCGTGTTCGCCCCTAACTTCACGTCCGCGCCGATCTGGGCACACGAACCAACAGTGTCACAGGAGTCGACGAGCGTCCCGTCGTCGACGTACGCGCCGACGTTGACGAACGACGGCGACATCGCGATACAGTCGCTGCCGAGATACGCCCCCCGGCGGAGCACTGTCCCGTCGGGCGTGTTGCGTGTCCCTCGGTTCGCGAGGTCGGCCGTCTCCCGCAACGGCAACACGTCGTAGTAGTCGACACCGCCGTGTTCCCGACGGCGGGTCTCGTGGAGACCGAACGCCAACAACACGCCGCGTTTCACCCACTCGTTTGTCTCCCAGCTGGTCACATCGTCGCCGGTCTTCTCGGCGGCGCGAACCTCGCCGGCTTCGAGCGCGTCCAGAAACGTCTCCAGTGTCGCCAGGTCGGCGGCTGTCGCGGTCTCCGCGTCGAGCCCCTCCTGTGAGCGTTCCCACAGCGTCTCGATGTCGGCACGGAGGGTCACGCCACACCACCCCCGCTCTCGGCGGCCAGTTCGTCCGCGTCCAACACGTCCCCGAACTCGTAGACGCCGGGGTCGCGGCCAGCGAGCCACGCCGCGGCGTCGAGCGCGCCGGCGGCGAACACCCGCCGACTCCCGGCGCGGTGGGTCAACTCGACGACGTT
>JAHENP010000160.1 GCA_018609965.1 Haloferacaceae archaeon | reverse complement strand
TCGACACCTCGTTAACTGACGGCGCCTACACGGGGACGTTCCCGTTGGGCGACCAGGACGGGACGTTCGACGCGACCGTCACCGCGGCAGACGCGGCCGGCAACACGGACACGGCAAGTTCCGAGACGCGCATCCAGACCAGTATCCAGGCGTCCGGACAGCGCGCCCTGATCGAAACTGGTGACGAGACGTTCATCGAGTTGAACCTGTCGACGGGCGTCGACGACGGACTGGCGTCACTCACGTCCAGTGACACGCCGTTGGCGGAGTTGGGTGATGAACTGTCCGGTGATCAGTTCATCCAGGGTGAGCTTGGCGACTCGTTGTCGAGCAACCTGGCGAACGCGACGATCGGGATTCCCGAAGACGAGATCACGGTGCCGCCCGGCACCAGCAAGGAGAACGTACAGATCCGGCGGTTCAATGAGACGACCGAGGAGTTCACCGTGGTCGGTGAGACGACCGTCGGCGAGCGGACGGTCGACGGGACGACCCGGACGTACTTCCTGGTCACCGTCGACCAGTTCTCGACGTACGGTGGGTTCCAACAGGATCTGGAAGATCCCAGCGTCGACAGCGTGCAGGTGTCGACGCCCGGCACGAAGACCGGCGACCGGACGTTCGACTACGACACCAGCGAGGTGACGACACAGGTGACGTACTCCGACGACGTGTCCGGGGTCAACGCCAGCGCGACGACGGCGAAGCTCGACGGGACACCGGTGTCGGAGCTGTCGGGCGCGACCGCGGACGTGACGAGCACGGACGCGACGGTGACGGCGACCGGGCTCGTCGGGAGCGGCGATCACACCGTGACTGTGGACGTGGTCGACGAGGTCGGCAACACGACGACCAACCAGACGACGTTCACGGTCGCGCAGGACACGACGCCGCCGACCGTGACGAGCACGGATCTCCCGACGACGCTCCCGTTCGGGACGACCAGTGAGACGGTGGCGGTGAACTACACCGACGCCGAGAGCGGCGTCGACACGAGCAGTGTCACGGTCACCGTCGACGGGACGACCCTGTCGGACAGCCAGACGACGGTCGACGACGGCACGGTGACGTTCACCGTCGCGGACCTCTCGGCGGGTGAGTCACGTGACGTGACCGTTGACGTGGACGACCAGGCGAGCACCGACAACACGGCGACGTTCACCGATACGATCAGCGTGCAGGCAGACGATGACGACCCACGTGTGACTGGGGTGCAGTTCACGCCGACGCCGGACACCGGGAGTTCGTTCGGGCCAGACACCGACCAGGTGACGACCGAGTTGACGATCACGGACGACACCAGCGGGATCGACCCGGCGAACGTCACGGTCGCGTTCGGCGAGCAGGGAACCACCCTCTCAGACGTGACGAGCACGGCGGTCGTCACCGACTCGGCGGTGTCGTACACCGGGACGGACCTGGTCAACGGGACGACCTACGAACTCCAGGTGACGTTGGAAGACGAGGAGGGCAACACCGCGACCGAGACCCGAACCTTCGAGATCCAACCGGACCGGACGGCACCGACCGTCACCGGGACGACAGTGGAGAACGCCGCCGGCGAGGGGCCGTCGTTCGACAACGGCGTCTCCTCGGTCGACCTGCGGTTGTCGCTCACTGACAACCTCGACGCGGTCGCGCCCGGCCGGATCACCGTCGAGTACGGCCCGACCGGCAGCCTGAGTGACGTGACCGGACAGACGGCGATCACCGGCAGTTCGCTGAGCTACACCGCGACGACACTCAAGAACAACACGCGCCACCGGCTGCGCGTCACGCTCGCAGACCGGGCTGGTAACAGCCGTGTCGTCACCCGGACGTTCGATGTCGGATCGGTGTCGACCGGCGGTAGCAGTAGCGGGCCGAGAGTCGTTCCGCCAACGGCGGCGTTGTCAGTTCCGGACACAGCAACCGTCGACGAGTCGGTGACAGTTGACGCGAGTGAGTCGACGGACAACGCCGGGATCGCCCGGTACCGTTGGGACACAGACGGTGACGGCGTCTACGAACAGGAGACGACGACTCCGCGGACGACCGTCACCTTCGCGTCGGTCGGCGAGCAGTCGGTGACCGTCCAGGCTGTCGACAGAGCCGACGAGCGTGACACCGCGACGGCAGTCGTCGAGGTGACACGGGCGACGACAGGAACACCAGCCGGCACGACGACCCCGGCGGGCACCGAGACACCGCCCGACACCGAAACAACGACGCCGGCGGGCACCGAGACACCGGCCGACACCGAAACAACGACGCCGGTCGACACGGAGACACCGGCCGACACCGGAACAACGACGCCGGTCGACACGGAGACACCGGCCGACACCGAAACAACGACCCCGGCGGGCACCGAGACAACGACTCCGGTCGACACGGAGACAGCCACCGCGACGACGCCGCAGACCGAAACCTCAACGGGGGTGCCAGGGCTAGGGGGTCTGGCCGCGGTCGCCGCACTCGCTGCGTTAGCACTGGTCGCGCTTCGTCGACGAGACTGACGGCCCGTCACGGCTTTTCGACAGAAGATTCAACTACCGAGCCGAGACCACCCACCCCGTGCTCGCAGTCACCGGCGGGAAGGGTGGAACCGGGACGACAGTGTCGACACTCGGGCTGGCGGTCGCGCTGGGCGCCGACGCGTTGGCGGTCGACGCGGACTGGACACTCCCGAATCTCCACGCGCTTGCGGGTGTCGGGCGCGGGTGGGGTGGCGAGACCACACCGCCGGAACGGGACGCACCACGGCGGGCGTCGCCGCGACACCTGCGGTGTGCGCGTGCTGCGGCACCGCGCGTGTTGTCGGCGCCGCCGGTGCCGGGCGACAGGGACCGCGGGGCGGTGTTGCGCCGGCTGGCGACCCGCGAGGCGCCGACAGTCGTCGACACACCTTCGGGAGTCGGGCCGCAAGCTGTCGGGCCGCTCCGGGCCGCAGACGGCGCGGTCGTCGTGACGACCCAGTGTGCGTCGGCACTGCGGGGCGCACGGAAGACAGCCACAATCGCCGACGCCGTCGACACGCCCGTGATCGCTGTCGTCGTGACACGGACGGCACGCGTGCCGGCGGCAGTGAGCCGGCAGTTCGACGCCCCGGCGCGGGCCGTGCCGGCGGCGGACCCACCGGTGTTGGTCGACGAACGGGTGATGGCGGGGTACGACCGGGTGGCAACGGTCATCCGGGAGGCCACCCGAGACGACGGTGGGGAAGAACGGACGACCGCTACAGGCCCCGCAGACGACGGCCAGACGTGACAGTCTCCGTCGCGTCACAGAACGGTTTTGCCGTGCGCTGGCGACGGCAGTGTATGGACACCTGGAAGCGGCGAACGGGACTGTACGTCGCCGCCGTCGGGGTGGTGATTCTCGTCTTCGCCGTCGTGTACGACTACGGCGTGACGGTGTTTGAGCCCGGCCGGAACCCGTTTCTGCGCTCGTTGCGGTTCGTCGTCGAGACGTTCACGACGACCGGCTACGGCTCGGAGTCGCCGTGGAAGACGAACGTGATGCGGGTGTTGGTGATGGTGATCGACATCACCGGCGTGGTGATGATCTTCCTGGCGTTGCCGGCGTTGTTGTTCCCGTTGTTCGAGGAGGCGATCGCCACCTCGCCGCCGACGACGGTCGACGAGTCGTTGTCCGACCACGTGGTCGTCTGTAGCCACAACTCGCGGTCGGAGACGTTGTTGTCTGAACTCGACTCCCGGGGGGTCGAACACGTAATCGTCGAACCGGACCGGGAGACGGCGACGGAGCTGTACGAGAACGGCTACCGGGTGATCCACGCGGAGCCAGACACCGTCGACGGGTTGACCGGCGCGCACGTCCAAGACGCCCGCGCGGTCGTCGCGGACGTGTCCGACACGGTCGACACGAGCATCGTCCTCACGGTCAAGGAGATCGCCGAGGACGTACGGGTCGTCAGCGTTGTCGAGGAGCCAGACCGGGCGCGCTACCACCGGCTCGCGGGCGCAGACGAGGTGTTGTCGCCGCGACGACTGTTGGGGGAGAGTCTCGCACAGAAGCTGACGACGGTTGTCTCGGCGGAGTTGGGCGAGGTGGTGGAGTTGGGCGACGACTTCGATGTCGTCGAGCTACCGGTCGCCCGCGACAGCGAGCTGGTTGGGAAGACACTCGCGGAGAGTGGGCTCCGGGAGCGGACCGGCGTCAACGTCATCGGGACGTGGATTCGCGGGGACTTCGAGTCGCCGCCGTCGCCGTCGGCGCGGCTGGACGGCTCGACGGTGTTGCTCGTCACCGGGCGCCGGGAGCAGTTGGAACGGCTCCGGGCGGAGACCACCTCGCAGGTGCGGCAGTTCACACCCGGCGAGACGGTGGTCGTCGGCTACGGCGAGGTGGGCCAACGGATCGCCGCCGCGCTGGCGGAGAGCGGGATCGAACACACGGTCGTCGACACCGTCGACCGGCCGGGGGTCGACGTGGTCGGCGACGCGACCGACCCGGACGTGTTGGAGACAGCGGGTGTTGCCGACGCGCGGTCGGTCGTGTTGGCGTTGCCAGAGGACACGGCCGCGGAGTTCGCCACCCTGATCGTCCGCGAGCAGACGGACGACACGGAGGTGCTCGCCCGGATCGAACGGCCGGAGGCCGCCGGCAAGATGTACCGCGCGGGCGCCGACTACGTGTTGTCGTTGGCGTCGGTGACCGGCCGAATGACCGCCGCCGCGGTGCTCGACGACGAGGAGACGCTGTCACCAGACAGCCAGGTGGACGTGATTCGGACGGAGGCGCCGGGACTGGTCGGCCAGACGCTCGTCGAGGCGGACGTGCGGGCGCAGACGGGGTGTACGGTCGTCGCGGTCGACCGAGATGGGGACGTGTTGACCGACGTGGGGCCGGCGTTCCGGGTGGAGGCCGGTGACAGTCTCGTCGTCGCCGGGACCGACGCGGGGACCACCGAGTTCAAACGGCTGATGTGTTGACGGCGACCCGACACGGGAGGCCGCCGCGGTGGGAAACGGTTTAGTTCGTGTCTCCCGGACACCGAACGACGATGGAGTCGGAGGCGTTGTTCTGTTTCCAACAGACGACACGCGGCACCGGGACCCGCCGGTTCAAGGTGTACCGCACGACCGCGTTCCAACCGGTGTCCCGGCTCGCGAGTCGGTTCGAGAAGTATCTCCGGCGCAACCGGTTCCCCGAGGCGGTCCACGTCCCACACTGGCTGGAGAGGGAGGGGCCGCTGACGAGCGGGACGCTCGCGACCGTCGGCGAGCAGTTCCGTCAGTTCACCACCTACCACCTGTTGGCGGTGACGAACCGCGACCTCCACCCGTTTCTGGCCGTCCCGGTCGCAGTCGACGTGGTGCCGGCGTTGTCGAAGGCGGTGACGGTCCGGATCTACGACGTCGCCGACTGTACAGACGGGCTGCCGACGGCCGACGCCGACCCGATCGCGACGGTAGACGAGGACAGCTACGACGCGCCGCTGACCGGCGCGGTCGGGGAGGGTGGGCCGATGGCGTCGTTGCACGTCCGGATTCTCCGCGCGGCGACCCGGCTGGCGGCCGGCCACGACAGCGGTGTCGCGGTCGGCGACCCGGACGTGCCGACGGCGGTCGTCCCTGACGGTGACCATGTCGCCCGGATCGACCTGCGGGACACGACGCCGCTCCGACGGCTCTCGAACCACGGGGTGTTCGTCAACTACGGCCACGAGGCCGTCCCCGGAGAGGAGTTAGACGACCGACGCCGACGGGTGCTCCGCGAGACCGCGGCGTCACGCTACCGGTACGCGAGACACCTCTGGGCGATCCGCAACCGGACGACCCGACAGACGTTCGCGGACGACCCGGAGAGCTACCGCGAGGAGGTAGAGGCGACCCGGGCGCAGTTCTTCGCGGACGTGATCGAGTCGTTCGGCGCGGCGGTCGCGCCGTTCTCTTCGGGCGTCTACGGCGGCGCGATCCGGGAGGACACCGCGACCCGCGCGGACACCTTCGCGCTGAACGGCCGGCTGGAGATCGACGCCGAGACGATCGGGGCGACACTCGACGCCGCCGACGCCGACTACGACCCGGAGTACGACCACACCGCCGGCTGACCGGGACCACCGTCCAGCGCCGCGTGGAACCTCGGGACATTTCAACGCGGAGCGTCGAGGTGTGGTATGGAGATCCGGGGGCGACGCGAGTGCAAGGCCTGCGGTAACCGGTGGTCGTACTTCGACACCGGGAGCGTGACGTGTCCGGCGTGTGGGAGTCTCCGGAGCGTCGGCACGGGTGACCGGGAACAACACACTGACGGCCACGCGGAACTGGATCTGACGGAGCTGCTCGTCGCGGTTGACGACCAGCCGCTGGGGGCGCTGACGGACGAACTGGCAGAGACGTGTCGGTCGTACCTCGCGACCCGTGGGTTCGTCCGTGGCGGTGAACTCCGGGCGTTGGACGACGCCTACCTCGTCGCGGCCGAACTGCGTCACGCGGCAGACATCTACGGCCGGCTCCGGGAGCCCACGGACCCAGAACGGCTGTACGTCGTGTCGTTGCTGCGGGCCAGCGACACGGGCCAGCGACCGCCGGCCGCGGAGGTGCCCGACCGGTTCCGGCCGGCACGCGGGCTGGCGGCCGCAGACGCCGTCCTCCGCTACCGGACGGAGGTGACGACCGTTGTCGACCCGGACGCGGAACTTGGGAGTCTGTTGTCGTCGTTGCGCGACCGCGGGAAACGGGTCGAAGCCCTCCAGGGGGACGTGCCGGCGACGGAGGCGGACGCGCTTGTCGCGGCCGCACGCGAGGTGTGGCGAGCGGTCGCCGCGGACGACGACGAGGCGGTCGCCCGGGCGCGCGAGGAACTGGCGGAGCTGTAGCGTCAGGGGGCAAGTTCT